>CBDVDF010000035.1:0-9362 GCA_965372675.1 uncultured Desulfobacterales bacterium | reverse complement strand
TGCGACCTCGAGCACTGTGGTGGGGTCATGTCGCAGTCTCAGAGCGATCGCCCGCCCCCTGGTCCTTACCTGACCTCGAGCATCTTCATAGACAGTCTTGGCGATATGCAGGGATTCCTGCAATGACTGCTCGACCCGTATATTAAACCAGTAGTCCATACTGGAAGAAATAAACTGCATGGAAATGAAGAAAAGCAGACCGGTCGGCACCAGAGACAGGGAAACAAAGGAGATAACCATCTTACGCCGGAGCCGGGTACCGAGAAATTCACGCCGACTCTCAAAGATCAACTGGACCAGGTTACGGAGGACCAGGAAAACCACCAGCAGCAACAGCATGATGTTAAGGTTGATGACCGTAAAAACCAGGACGTTGCCACTGACCGGAAAGCGGATCTCACCGAGGCTGAAGACCTTGCTCTCGATAAAGGTCATGACCGGGATCAGACACAGGCAGATCAGGATGACAAGCCAGATCCGCCGCCGCTTCCGCTGATCGCGCAGGACCAGATATTCAGCGCTGGTTAAATTAATATCTGAATTCGACATAATGCCAGTCAGTCTCGTAATCCCGCAACTTCCAGAAAGGGATCAGGTAATGGAAGAAGAGCGGCAGGGTCTTGCGCTCCAGGCGGGCCTTAACACTGAGGAAATATTCGTTACCGGGCTTAAGCCTTGACAGCTCAACAACTTTAACCCCGTTAACATCGGCCATCAGGCCTTTGGCTTTCAGGAAATCGTCGGCGCTCTGCGATGAATTGTCCTCAGAAAACTCGAGGCTGAACAGTTCCTTGAGGGGATCGTAGGAAAGAACATGGTCGAACTCCAGACTGACCACCTGTTTACCCGGTCTGCCGTCATTAACTTCACGCAGGGAGACAAAAAAAGTAAATGAGGCAGGGATACCGTTTAAAACCCCTTCTTCCATCTCCGGCAGAAAGGCATTATCGACGGAGAGATACAGTAACAGATCCCGGTCGGAATTACTGACAACCAGATCACTGATCGCTGCCTTCTCCTTTGCCCGTGCTTCGCTACAAAGAAGCACCCCGCAGAAAACGACGACCATGACCAGGCAGACCAGAGGGCGGCAGGGGTTGGTTTTCAAAGTTTTAGATTCCTGAGTGATATACATCGCCTTAAATTATTCTCTGTAAAATTATCTGCTGGACCTTTTCGTAGAACTTGGAGAAAGTTGCCGGCTCAATGGCGCTGAGGGTCACCTCTCCATATTGCCTGGCCAGATTCTCTCCTTCATTACTGTCGATCAGGTCTATCTTGTTAAATACCTTCAGGCAAGGGATTTTATCAAGTTGCAGCTCTTTCAGCAAATCTTCAACCACTCGCATCTGTTGGGGAAAGGCGGGATTGCTGAGATCAATCACATGAACCAGAACATCGGCCTCGTTCAGTTCCTCCAGGGTAGATTTAAAGGCCTGGAGCAATTCGGCCGGTAAATTCCTGATAAAACCGACCGTATCAGTGACGATAACTTCCATATCACGCGGGAACCTGAGACGCCGACTGGTCGGATCCAGGGTGGCGAACAGCTTGTCTTCAGCAATTATTTTGCTGTTGGTCATACTGTTAAGCAGGGTCGACTTGCCGGCATTGGTATAACCGACCAGCGAGATAACCGGCAGATCCTTTTTACGACGCCGACTGCGCCTCTGGTGCCTCTCACGGCTGACTTTCTTAAGTTTAGCAGAGAGCTTGGCCAACCGGTCCTGGATCCGGCGGCGATCGATCTCAAGTTTGGTTTCCCCGGGACCTCTGGCGCCGATCCCGCCGGTAAGACGTGACAAGGCATCATCCCTGGTCCCCAGTCTCGGCAGCATATATTTGAGCTGGGCCATCTCGATCTGTAGCTTGCCCTCCCGGCTCAGGGCCCGTCGGGCAAAGATATCCAGGATCAACTGGGTCCGGTCGATAACCCGCATCTCGGTATGGTCGGTTATGGACCTGATCTGGGAGGGATTTAATTCCTGGTCGAAGATCAGCAGGTTGGCGTTCAGGGTAAGGGCTTTGAGCATGATCTCACCCAATTTCCCCTTACCCATGATCAGGCGCAGGTTAAGCTTCGGACGCCGCTGGATTACCGTAGCCAGAACCATAACGTCTGCCGACCTGGCCAGTTCCTCCAGTTCCAGCATAGATTCTTCTGAGCCTACCCTGGAGGCGGTAGTAACACTGACCAGAATGGCCCGATCGCCGCCTTTGCTGACCTTCCCGACCGGCCGGGCCTTGACGAATTCATCTTCAAGGGCCCGGATCAGCGCCGTGAAATCTCCTGCCTGCTGGCTGGGAACGACAGGGTCCAGAAAGATCCAGTTCCGGCCGTCAACCGGTCTCGGCGCCAGGTGAGCCCCGTAAAGACGCTCCGGCAACCCGTCCTTTCCCACCTTGAGCATCGCCATCAGATCAAGCCGCAGGAAGAGAAGATCCATCAGATCATCATCAGTAAGATCTTCGCCGCCAAGGTGGGTATGCACACAGCGCAAACCTTTAAGTCGGCCACCAGCCCCCCGGGCCTGGGATAAAACAGGAATAACTATTCGGCGCTGGTCCCCGACCACCAGAGAATCAACCCGTCCGGCCCGATCAATGAGCAGGCCGATCTGGCGGCTGATCTCCCGGGAGATCCCGGCCAGTTCTCTGGCTATTTCGGGGCTGATGATCAGTTCGGGGGACATCCGGCGGCTTGCCAAGCGCTCAAGCCGCTTGAGCTGGTCCCTTTTCAGACCGTTAGTATTACCTGAAACCTTTGCGATCGTCTTACTCCCGAGCTCTGTTGATGATCATTGAAATGAATTTAGGGGCCGTTATAAAATTACATGGTCGTTTATAATCATTTCATTACGGCCCCTTATGCCGTTCAAACTATTGATTTGGCCATGTTATTTATTGCCAACGGCTTAGGTGGGAAAGTATTGTATGAGAATCTTCGCTATTTATGGCGATCCCTCAGGACCCTCTTGTCACCGATCCTCAGGGTGACTTTGGCCTTATCAAAATATTCAAGCAAAGGGATCGAGAATTTCCGGGAAAGGCCGGTCAGGGCCTTGAATCCCTGGGCATCTATCTCCCCCTCCTTGCTGATCAGACTGATTAGATCATTCTGAAGTTCAGCAATGGCCTCAACATGGAAATACAGCTCTTCACTGACCTTGACTGCTGCTCCATCCCGAACCAGCAGTGCCAGGATCTCCTTGACCAGGGCCTGGGAGTTTTCAGAGAATCGGGCATAGAGCTCTTTGATCGTGGGAACGGCCAACCCGGCCTGACGGTAAAATTTCTCCATCTCCAACCGTAGTTTATCGCCATCCTCGGCCAGGGAAACCTGATGGCCTGGCAGTTTAACCAGGGCCTCTTCCTGCTCAAGCCGTCCCTTTTTGAGCAGATCATTAAGCAGGAATTGGAAAAGTTTCTGATCCCTGACCACCACCATCTGGCTGCGTAATTCCTCACCGGGGATCCCCGGTTTAAGGGGGTGGGCCTGATGATATTCGGCCACCGTTTGACAAAGCCATTTCTGCAGACCGTCAACAACCGAGGCGGCCAGCATTCTCTGTCGGTCAGAATCGACCACCACCACCTTTCTGGCAGAAACCGGCGGGTCCAGGGCTTTTT
Organism: uncultured Desulfobacterales bacterium; assembly: GCA_965372675.1. GTDB lineage: Bacteria > Desulfobacterota > Desulfobulbia > Desulfobulbales > JAGXFP01 > JAGXFP01. The sequence goes on along the minus strand of CBDVDF010000035.1, from coordinate 5,732 downwards.
TCAGCTTTTTACCGAAGAGTCCCATCTGCACCGCCAGCTGATCGGCGGTAAGACCGGCTGGCCCTGATTCTTCAAGATGGAGAAGGATGAGTTCCTCAACCGATCCCTGATGATAGGTCTGGAAGATCTGCTTGTTGCCATCGCGAAAACGTTTCTTTTTGGCCGCCTGGCCGTTAAGGATCCGGCCACCGCCAATGGTGAAGACCGGCGAATAACTCCTGATCACATAATGATCCCCGGGCCAGGCACAGGCCGGCTCTTCAAAAAGAAGCTGGATATCAGCATTTTCGCCCGGAGCTAACTCTTCATCGTTAATCAGAACTACTCGGCCCATGATCTCGGCGGTGCCGAGATGGATCCTTACCCTGCTCCGATTCTTCAACTTTTTCTCGTTGGCGGAGAGATAGATCAGTTCTGCGTCCATGATATACGACGGCGCCAGACTACCGGGAGTGGCGACGATCTCTCCCCGGTGGATCAACTCTTTGTCGACCCCTTGGATATTAATGGCGGTCCGGTGTCCGGCCTCAACCTCCTGGACCTCCTTGGCATGGACCTGGATCCCGCGGATCCGGCCGGTCTGACCGGCAGGATAGATGACGATCTCCTCACCCATTGCAACCCGGCCGGAGATCGAGGTGCCGGTTACCACTGCCCCGAACCCCTTGATCGTGAAAATACCATCGACCGGTAGCCTGAAAGGTCCGAACGCTTCACTGAAATCACTGGCGGCGACCAGTCGGTCCAGCTCAGCCTTGACTTCATCGATCCCCTCGCCGCTAAGCGAGGAAACAGCCAGCATCGGAGCATCCTCCAGAAAGCTGTCGCTGAAGTATTCCCGGACCTCCTCCTGGACCATTTCCAGCCAGTCAGGTTCAACCATGTCCTTCTTGGTGAGAACAATGATTCCGCGCTGCACCCCGAGCAGTCGGCATATTTCAAAATGCTCACGGGTCTGGGGCATGATCCCCTCATCGGCGGCGATCACAAAGGCCAGGATATCAATGCCGCCAACCCCGGCGACCATGTTGCGGACAAATTTTTCGTGGCCGGGAACATCAATTATGCCAAGACGATGGCCACAGGGAAGATCAAGGTAGGCGAACCCCAGTTCAATAGTTATACCCCTGGCTTTCTCCTCCTTGAGACGGTCAGTATAAATACCGGTCAGGGCCTTGAACAGTGAGGTCTTACCGTGGTCAACATGACCGGCGGTACCGAGGACGATCTCCCGCATTATCAGCTCACCCGGTCCAGAAAGTGTCGGTCAGGAAAGGATTGCTGCGTTTTTCCTCGCCGATGGTGGAATGGGCTCCGCCATAACCATGTCCGGGCCAGACCACGGTCTCATCGGGCAGGGTCAGCAGCCTGTTCTTGATAGAATTATAAAGGACTTTGCCATCCCCACCCGGGAAATCGGTCCGGCCGACCCCTCCGACAAAAAGGGTATCGCCGGTAAAAAGGTTGGGGGCACTGTAAAGACAGACCCCGCCGGGAGTATGGCCGGGGGTCAGGATTACCTTAAGGTTCTCCTTGCCGAAACTGATCAGATCACCGTCACTGACCACTTTGTCGACCGGAGGAGAAGGTTTAAGGCCCAGCGATGAAAAATATTGCTCAACCTCCGATTTGCCGAAGAAAGCCGCATCTTCCTCATGCATGACGATCAGGGCGCCGGTAGCGTCCTTGATCCTGGCGTTGCCGCAAACATGATCGGGGTGACCATGGGTATTGACGATATACTTGACCTTGGCCTTATCCTTTTCACACTGGCCCAGGATCCGATCCTCTTCACCGCCTGGATCTATGATGATCGCCTCACGGGTCTCTTCACAAATTACCAGATAGCAGCAACAGGCCATACTGCCCACGGTCATCGCTCTGATCAACATCTGTCACCTCTTTGCATTATTTTGCCATCTGCCGAAAGATCAGCAATCACATTTATTCGGATCGCAACCACCGCCTCCGCAACCGCAGTCAGCTGCCGCCTGGATCGGGGCCAGAGAAATCCGATTGCTGGTAGCCTTTTCAACACTGTCGAGCAATTCAGAGAAGGCCTTGACTGCCGGACTGTCCGAATCGGAAACCAGGTATGGCTGACCATCATCACCACCGATGGTTACCTGAGGATCCAGCGGGATCGCGCCAAGGAACGGGACCGAAAATTCCGCGGCCGTCCTCTTGCCACCACCGCTCTTGAACAGATCAACCGTTTTATTGCAATGCGGACAAACCAGACCACTCATATTCTCCACCAGTCCGAGCACATCCATCTTGACATGCTTGCAGAAATTAAGCGACTTCCTGACATCTGCCAGAGCCACCTCTTGGGGAGTAGTAACAACCAGGGCTACCGCATCCTTGATGGTCGAAGCCACGGTCAGCGGTTCATCTCCGGTGCCCGGGGGAGCGTCGATGATCAGGTAATCGAGATCGCCCCAGTCAATATCGGCGATAAACTGCCTGATCGCCTGGATCTTCAGGGGACCACGCCAGATGATCGGATCATCTTTGTTTTCCATCATATATTCGAGGGAGATCACCTTGAGGTTATCTCCGTACGGCATCGGCGGGACCAGATCGTTGGTCTTTTCAATATCACCGATGGTCATTTTCAGGTCGAGCATCCGGCAGATATCAGGACCATGCAGATCGACATCCATCAACCCTACCTTGAAGCCTTTCGCGGCCAGACCGAGGGCCAGATTGGTAGAAACGGTACTCTTACCTACCCCCCCTTTACCGCTCATTACCAGGATCTTGTTCCTGATCCTGCCGAGCGATCTTTTTATCGAAGTATCCTGTTGAGCGATTTTGGCATCCGCCGAACCACAACCACCATCTTTGCTGCTACCGCAGGAACTGCTGCATGAGTCAGACATCACAAACCTCCACTACATAAAATATGTTAATATTATCAATAAGTTAACAGACAACTTTGTTGCGACCGCCTTTCTTGGCCCGGTAGAGGGCCTGATCGGCTTTTTTCATCATGTCATCCGGACTGAGCTTCCTGCTCTCACGGGAGGCGACCCCGATACTGATCGTCACCCCAACATTCTTAACATTGCTTACCTTACGGCCGCGACTCTTTTTGCCGCGCTGCAGACGCCCCGTACCCCGGAGCGTGAATCCAGCCGCTTCCACCGCTTTACGCAGTTTCTCAAGATGCAGTAAGACCTGGTCACCATAACGCCCCGGAAAAACCACCGTAAATTCTTCGCCGCCATAACGGAAAGCCTTACCGCCACCAGTGACCCGGGAAATTCTTGTCGCTACCATCTTCAGGACCTGGTCACCGACATCATGACCATACGAGTCATTGAACTTCTTGAAGAAATCTATATCCAGCATCGCAACCGCATAGTTGCCCCGCATTCTGAGCAGCATCTCATTAAGAGCCCTGCGGCCGGGAAGGCCGGTAAGATCGTCCCGGTAGGCCATTGAATAAGCCGCCTCAACGACTGAAACAACCAGGACCATTCCGGCCGTTGCCAGACATATCGTCGACAACAGACCAGTATAAACAGCCAGGCCCAGATAGCTGGCGATCAGAGCCCAGATAAAACCGACATCGACAGCCCCCTGTCTCCTGAATAAATTTATCAGCAGGACGATCAAGGCAATAAGATAGGCAGCTATTGCCGGTTGAGCAAGGGTGACCCAGGCAGAAAGATCCAGAACAAGAAAATTCATTCCGAAAAAAGAAACGATATCCGGGTAATAGACAAAGATGGCTGCAGCCAACGGTATCTGACCGACCAGAGCGATCAGTCGAGCAAATCCCCGCAGATTGAATAGACCCCTTTCACGACCGAGGGCCAGCCAGGCCAGGTTAAGCGGCAAGAGAAACGTGACCACGTTCCTGACCTCGGAGGCGAGACGCGGGTCAATATCCGTGCCCCGGCAGAATCGGTAGATCGCCCACTCGCTGATGAACAGGGCCAGAATCGCAAAAGCCGGCCTGAACTTATTGAATCTCCAGCAGACGAACAAACCCGTCGCGGGAACAAGCAACAGCAAGACCTTGGCCACTATCGGTCGCCAGTGGATAAGCTCCGGGGCATTATTAAACAAAACCCCGGCCAGCAGCAGCACTCCACCCGGCACCAGGAAATGGAACAGTCTTCCGACAAAAACGGCGATCATAATCCTCTAACGGAACTCTCCCCGCCGGCCATAACAACCGGCGGGGAGGTAGCCCGTAAATAACCTACTCTATACCAATTAGTTCTACTTCAAAGATCAGGGTGGAGTAAGGCCCGATATCCGGCCCAACCTCTCTTTCACCATAGGCCAAGGCCTGAGGGATGAAAAGCTGGTACTTGCTGCCGACCTTCATTAGCTGCAGGGCCTCAACCCAACCGGGGATAACCGAGTCTAGCTGGAAGGTAACCGGCTCACCGCGGCCGTAGGAACTGTCAAACTCGTTACCGTCGATCAGACTGCCACGATAGTGAACCTTGACCTTGTCCGTCGAGGCAGGGAGGGCTCCATCACCCTCAACCATGACCTTGTACTGCAGGCCACTTTCGGTGGTCACCACCCCTTCCTTCTTCTTGTTATCCTCCAGGAAAGCCTCGCCTTCGGCAAGATTCTTCTCGCCGGACTCTTTGATCCTTTTTTCATAATCCTGCTGAAGTTTCAGGGAAAACTCCTGTTTGAGGGACTCGGTCTCTTCCTGCCCCAGCATCAGTTCGCGTTCATTGAGACTGTCTTCTATACCCTTGTACATGATATCAAGATTAATCTCGGTGCCGGTCTGCCGCAACGATGAGCCGATATCGATGCCCAGAACATAACTGATCTTGTCGTTAAACGTCTCCAGTTCGACCTTCCTGTCTTTGCTCTCCTGGGATCCGGAACAACCGCTCAGCCCGGCAATGACCACAAAAACCGCCAATAGGGATACAATCCTCTTTTTCACGTTAACTCCTCATAAATTAATGGCAGATAACTCGAACCGGTTATCTGCCTTTGGACCTTGAACTAACCAACCTACAAGTTAGTCGGTCAGCAAGTGATTAACAACCTTCGGTAAGATAGTCTTCAGACTATTTAAGAATTTTCATGGTCTGGGTCGCAAAGACGTTGCCCTTCTTGGCAGCACTCCCGTAAAGCTTTTTTGCCTTGGCCAGATCACGTTTGACCCCGGAGCCGGTTTCATACATATAGGCCAGAAAGAACGTAGACATAGTATCGCCCTTACCGGCAGCTCGTTTCCACATCTTAACGGCCTGGCTATAGCTCTGTTCAACTCCCTGACCGACGCAGTACATAACCCCAAGACGATAGATAGCGGCCGTGCTGCCGCCATTGGCAGCCTTTTTTATCCACTTGGCTGCCGTTTTATAGTTCTTTTTGACACCCTCACCGTTGGCGTAGACAAGACCGGTATAATATTGGGCCTCAAGGTGGCCCTGGGCCGCCGCTTTGCTGTACCACTTGGCAGCCTCTTTTCCCGAACGCTTGATCCCGGACCCGGTGGCATAACTTCTACCCAGGTTGTACTGGGCTTCGGCTTCTCCCTGGCCAGCCGCTTTTTTGTACCATCTGACGGCTTCAGCGCGATTCTCCTTAACATGCTTGCCCAGGTCGTACATCAGGGCAAGTTTAAGCTGAGCCTTGGCATTGCCGCCCTTTGCGGCACTATTGTACCACTTGACCGCATTCTGGGTTGATTTCTTGACCCCCTGGCCTTTGGCGTAACTTTCCGCCAGACTGTACAT
>CBDVDF010000034.1:0-9376 GCA_965372675.1 uncultured Desulfobacterales bacterium | reverse complement strand
TCGGATCGATTGTATTGAGGTGATGTTGTGAGATGATTCTCTTGTCAGGGCCAGGCCGGTTGTGTATCGTTATCGGCTGTATCAGGGATCCAAAAGAAGGAGCTAAAAATAACCCGGTCGGTGATATCCGACGGCAAAAGGTTGAGAGAGATATGTGGCAAAAAATAGTTCCTGGTATCGCTCTGTTGGTGGTCTTGAGCATGAGCATAGCCGGTTGTGAGAAGCCCCAAGAGCAAAGTGGCCCCCAGAGCCAAAGCCCGTTTAATAAACTGCCGGTGGCCGAGGTGGGAAAGCAGGCCCCTGACTTTATCCTCCAGGATACCAGCGGCAAGACCTGGAAACTGTCCGATCTTAAAGGACAGGTGGTCTTCATCAATTTCTGGGCGACCTGGTGCCCACCATGCCGCGAGGAGATGCCTTCAATGCAGGAGCTTTATGGGGCGATGCCGACGGATCGTTTCAAGATGCTCACTATCCTGAGCAATGACGACCCGGAACTGGCCAAGACCTTTGTCGCAAAGTTCGGTTATACGTTCCCGGTCCTGATCGATCCTTTTTCCGAGACTGGTCAGGCCTATGGACTCACCGGGGTGCCTGAGACCTATATTGTTGATAAGCAGGGGGTGCTGCGGCAGAAATATCTTGGCCCCCGACTCTGGAACTCGGCCCAGGCCCGTAAGCTGTTGCTCTCTTATATGAATCAATGATGTTTTGCTTGTTGGAGAAGGTGGGACCGGGGTGGCTTTTTATTCAGAAGGTCACCCTTCTTTTTGGCAGTGTAAAGGGAAAAGGGTGTGAAGAATGGGGATTCAGTCTTGTTGCTTCTCAAGATCGATCTTGTTGATCAACTCTTGTGCTTTGGCGGCGGCCGGGGAGTCCGGATAACCGCTGAGTAGGTATTCGGCCCGGCCCCGGGCCTGTTCATATTCTTTGGTGTGAAAATAGAAGTTGGCCACGTAAAGTTCGTGGTCGGCCAGGAAGTTTTTAGATTTTCTAATCAGGTTTTTTGCTTCTTCGACGTAAGACGATCTGGGGTGGCTTCGTAGCAACCGTTCAAAGACCTTGATGGCCTCGATGGCACCGATAGTATCCCGGTCAAACGAGGAAAGGGTCCGGTAATGACTGCGGCCGATCTGGAAAAGGACATAGGGAACCGCCTCGTTGGTCGGATGGTCCTGCTCAAACTTTTCATACTGCTCCACCGCCTCGGGATATTCCTTCATGTAGAATCGGCAGTCGGCCGATTTTAGTTCGGCCAGGAGGGAAAAGCGGCTGAAGGGGAAACGTTCCTTGATGGTTTTGAAGGTCTCGGCGGCCAGGAAATAGCGACCATGGTTGTACTGGTCGAGGCCCTTTTTGGCCAGCTCTTCGGCTGGGGTTTCCCCCTTGTCACTCAGGGCCGCACATCCGGTCATCACGAAGGCAAGGATGAACAGGGCGGCTAATAGCCGGCTCATTATAGTGGTGGTAGGGATTGGGCGCATTTTTCAGTCCTGTCCGGCCAGATAATGTTCCGCCGACATGGCGGCCACAGCCCCTTCGCCGACGCCGTTCACTACCTGTCTGACGTTCTTGTTGATTATATCGCCTGCCGCCATCACCCCCGGCAGGTTGGTCAGCATTTCTCTGTCGGTAAGGATGAAACCACCCTCCATGGCCAGCTGGTCGGTCGGTAGCATTTCATTGTTGGGGATAATGCCGATCAGGACGAAGACCCCGTGCACCGGCAGGGTGGAATCCTGGCCGCTCTTTCTGTTGTGCAGCTTGATACTCTCGACTCCCTCTTTGCCGATGACCTCGGTAACCACTGAATCCCAGACAAATTCGATCTTGTCGTTGGCAAAGGCCAGCTCCTGAACGATCTTGGTGGCCCGCAGTTCGTCGCGGCGGTGGATCACCGTCACCCTGCTGGCGAAACGGGTCAGATAAATGGCCTCCTGGATCGCCGTATTGCCCCCGCCGACTACGGCGATCTCGGTATCACGGTAAAAAGGGCCGTCGCAGGTGGCACAGTAGGAAACGCCTTTGCCGGTCAGCTCAACTTCGCCGGGAACCCCGAGTTTGTTGGGGCGGGCACCGGTGGCAAGGATCACCGCCCGGGAGGTAAGGGTATTGCCGTCGGCCAGGACGATCTTCTTGTCGGGGCCGGACAGATCCATGGAAACTACTTCAGCGCCGCTTCTGATCTCCAGGTCGAAACGGCTGGCCTGGGCGGTCATTTTCTCGGCCAGATCGAAACCGGAGATCCCTTCCGGGAAACCGGGATAGTTGTCGATCCAGTCCGTGTTCATGACCTGACCACCGGCGACACCTTTTTCGAGCATGACTGTTTTGAGGCGGGCCCGGGCTGCGTAAAGGCCGGCGGTAAGTCCTGTCGGTCCTCCGCCTATGATGATCAGCTGATAATCTGTCATGATATCTAAAAGAGAAAAGCCCTCTTTTTAAGAAGAGGGCCTGGTCTTTGGGGTTGGCTTATTTATTAAATGGCTTTGTCCAGCATGGCAACAAGCTGAGTTTTGCCGACGGCGCCGGTGACCTGATCAACTACTTCGCCGTTCTTGAAAAGGATGATGGTCGGGATGGCGCGGATGCCGAACTTGCCGGGCGTGGCAGGGTTCTCGTCGACATTCATTTTAGCGATCACCGCTTTGCCGGCATATTCTCCAGCCAGTTCTTCGACGACCGGGCCGATCGCCTTGCATGGCCCGCACCATGGGGCCCAGAAATCGACCAGGCAGGGGGTGTCGGAGCTGATAGTTGCGTCAAAATCACCATCGGTCAAATGTTTAAGGTTATCACCAGCCATGCTTGCTCTCCTCGTGGTCCGTTCATAAATTAATTATAGAATTTAGCAGTTCGATCAAAGCCATCTTAACCTGTGCCGAAGGGGCAAGGCAAGTCAATTTTAGGGGAAATCTCTAAAGTTTACAGGCGAGAGCCTGTCTAGAGAGGTGTTGTGTTTTTTACAATAAAAACAAACACTTAATGGGAGGGGTCGCGGATCGGCTTAACGCAGTTTGGGAGGGATGGTTTGCCGGTGACGCAGGCATTCAAGCAGAAGGCCAAGGCCTTTGATCGGGGGGGCCTCCCGGCGATATCTGCTGAGGGTCTCGTAAGCGCGGGCCGCCATTTTTTCGGCTCCAACCAGGTTGGCCGTTCCCAGGTGAATGAAGTATCCGGCCGCCCTGATCAGGGCCTGGAGGATCAGTTTTTCAGTGCCTTCTGCCTTCATCCAGAGCTTTTCCAGAACCTCATGGGTCTCGAAGAAGAGTTCCTGGTCCCAGAGGACCAGGGCTCGCTGGAGATCATCATCTATGCCTTGATCGCGGATCGTTTCCTTGGCAGCCTGAAAGCGCTGGATTCGGTCGGTGATATAATCCTGGTGGAGAGAAGTAGGGGCATCGATCAGTAGACGGGAGGCCAGTTCTCTGACCGGTGCCAGGTCAAGGTCGGGAGCGAGGCGTTCGACAAAGGCACGGGCCAGATTGTTGCGGATCTTCCGGGCCAGCCGGTCGTTTCGGGGATCAAAAAAATCATCTTTGCTCATTTAACTCTTCTCTCGCTAGAGAGGCCTCAATGATACCGGTAGGTTCTGAAACCCGGTATCTTGATCTGACCAACAGCAGACCGCCGCCAATGATTAGCAGGCCGCCGAACCAGGCAGTCGGCTGGGGGACCTCTCCCCAGAAAAAGTAACCATAGATGACCGACAGGACAACCGAAGAATAACTGGCGGCTGCAACAACCGGGGCCCGGTCATGCCGGTAGGCAGAGGTCATCAGGAGTTGGCCGAGGCTGGCGAAAAGGGCTACTCCGATGATCAGCAACCACTGGTGGCTGGCAAGCATAACGAAACCGGGCAGAGACCAGAGGCCGGTGGCCAGACCGGTCAGGACCGTGAAGTTAAAGACGATGACCATTGGCTGATCGGTCCGGCTGAGTCTTCTGATCAGGATATGGACGCCGGCCGAAAAGGCGGCGCCGCCAAGGGCGACCAGGGCGGCCAGCGACCATTGGGCGGAGGGGTTCATGATCATGGCCACTCCTGCCAGACCGGTAAAGATCGCCAACCAGGTACTTGCGGAGGCTTTTTCCTTGAGAAATATCGGGGCCAGCAGGGCGAGGATCAGAGGTTGGGTTCGACCGATAAAAATCGAGCTGGCCAATTCCATATGGGTCAGGGCGTAAAAAAAGCAGTGCATGGCCATCACCCCCAGCAGGGTGCGACCCAGCAGAAGTTTACGGGCCCGAACCACAAGAGGTTGTTGGCGTAAGAGCAGTACGGCCAAGAGAAACGGGGCGGCGATCACGCAGCGCAGGAAGACCAGTTGGCTGATCGGTAACTCCGGGCCGATCGCCTTGATCATTGCCGCCATGGTTGCAAAGCTGGCCGAAGCCAGTAACATTAGGGTGATGCCCATTAACTGATCCGGCCAAGCCGGAAGTTAAAAATGAAAAGTTTAGAGTGAAAAGTGACAAACAATTTGAATCCTTTCGATTTAGGCCTGTGAAAAAATGGCTGATTTTAGCGATCAGGAGCTGATCAAGGTTATCGGGGATTTTCTTGAGAAGGGCCTCGCCGAGAATATTGTTGCCATGTTCAAGAAAGAGCCGGAGCTGCATCGGCTGAGCGGCGAACTGCTCAGAGATGAGCGGTTCATGGTCAGGATGGGGGTGGCGGTCCTTTACGAGGAACTGGCCGTAATGAGACCGACCGAAATTACCCTGGCTATCCCGGGGCTGCGGCCTCTTCTGGCTGATCAGACCGCTTATGTCCGGGGCGAGGCCTGCAATCTGCTGGGGATTATCAATAACTCTGAAGCCCGTGAGTTACTGGCTGGTATGGCCGACGACCCTGATCCCCAGGTCCGGGAGATCGTTGCCGATTTCCTTGCTTAATCCTCTTCTTTTTCCTTCCAGTCCGGACGCAGCGACAATTCAGTCAACTGCTTTCTGGCCACCGGGGCCGGAGCTTCGGTCATCGGGCAGATGGCTTTCTGGGTTTTCGGGAAGGCAATGACGTCGCGGATTGAGTCGCGGCCGGTAATGATCATCATCAGCCGATCAAGACCGAAGGCGATACCGCCGTGGGGTGGTGCTCCCAGTTCCAGGGCCTGGAGCAGAAAATCAAACTTGTCCGCCGCCTCTTCCTTGGAAATCCCCAGGGCCTTGAAAACTTTTTCCTGGACTTCCGGCTGATGGATACGGATGCTGCCGCCGCCGATCTCGGTGCCGTTAAGAACCAGGTCATAGGCCCGGCTTCTGATCTTGCCCGGATCGCTTTCCAGCAAGTCCATGTCTTCTTCTACCGGTGAGGTGAAGGGATGATGCACTGCCGTATGGCGTTTTTGATCATGGTCATACTCGAGAAGGGGAAAATCGGTGACCCAGAGAAAGTCAAAGGTGTCCTTCTCCAGGAGGTTCAGGCGGCGGGCCAGTTCCAGCCGCAGCTCTGCCAGGGCGTTATGGACCACGGTCGGTGAATCGGCCACAAAGAACAGCAGGTCTCCGGTTTCAGCCTTGAGTTTGGCCGCCATGTTGGCCCGCTCTTCTTCGGTGAAGAATTTGGCGATCGGTGACTGCCATTCTCCGTCTTCTTTCATTTTAACCCAGGCAAGTCCTTTGGCGCCGAAGTTGCCGGCGTAGGTGGTCAGATCATCGAGATCTTTCCTTGAGAAATTGGCACAGCCCTTGGCGTTGATGCTCTTGACCATGCCGCCTTTCTCGACAATTGAACGGAATACTTTAAAGCCGCAGTCTTTGACGATATCGGTCAGGTTAGTCAGCTCCATGCCGAATCTGGTGTCCGGCTTGTCGGTACCGAAGCGGTCCATCGCCTCCTGGTAGGTCATCCTTGGGAACGGCGGGCTGAGTTCCACGCCCTTGGTTTCCTTGAAAAGACGTTTGATCATCCCTTCAGCCACCTGATAGATATCTTCTTCGTCGACAAAGGAAAGCTCCATATCTATCTGGGTGAACTCAGGCTGGCGGTCGGCCCGCAGATCTTCATCCCGGAAACACCTGACGATCTGGTAATAGCGGTCCATGCCGGCCACCATCAGCAATTGCTTGAAAAGCTGGGGGGACTGGGGCAGGGCATAAAAACGGCCGGGGTTTACCCGGCTCGGCACCAGATAATCGCGGGCCCCTTCCGGGGTTGATCTGGTCAGGACCGGGGTTTCGATCTCCAGGAAGTTCTCTTCGTTAAGATAGTTGCGAATTGCCTGAGAGGCTTTGTGGCGCATGACCAGGGCATCGGCCATCTGCGGCCGGCGCATATCGATGTAGCGGTATTTAAGGCGCAGATTGTCGGAGATCTCGACCTCTTCGTCGAGCGGAAAAGGCGGGGTTTTACTCTGGTTGAGAATCCGTAGTTCATCGACCTGGATCTCTATTCCCCCGGTTTTCAGCTTGGAGTTGATCATCCCGTCCGGTCGCTTGCTCACCTTGCCGCGTACGGCCAGGACCCATTCGCTACGGATGGCATGGGCTTTGTCGTGGATTTCGGCGTTCAGTTCCGGGTTGAAGACGATCTGGGTGATGCCGTAGCGGTCACGGAGATCAATGAAGATGACGCCGCCGTGATCTCGGCGCCGCAGGACCCAACCCATCAGAACTACTTCCTTGTCCATATCTGCCTGACCAAGGTCGTTGCAGAAGTGGCTTCTTTTTAGTGTGCCCATTGATTCCATGTGGATATCGCTCCTCGTTCGTAGCGTTTTAAGTAACCGGTAGTTTGTCTGTATTCAGGCCGGGAAAGAACTTTTTGAAAATAAGATCTGCTAACTAATTATCGTTAATATTTTCTGGCACCAGGTATCCGGGTCGCCGGCCAGCGGCAGTTCCTGTTGAACCCGGGTTTCCATATTGCGCAAAATAGCCTTGCCGCTGGCCAATTCATCCTCGCCGAGAATAAAGGTGTAGCGGGCCTTGAGCTTGCCGGATTGCTTCATCTGGTTCTTGAGGCTGCGGCCGGCCGGATCCATCGCCGTTACCAGGCCGCCGGCCCGGCAGAGTTGGTTGAGAACGAAGGCTTTGTCGCGGGCCTCCTCCCCCAGAGCAGTTATGAAAAGATCTACCGCCGGCCCAGATGCTTCGCTCCCGGCTTGCTGGATCAAGAGCGCCAGTCGCTCGATACCAACGGCAAAACCGATGCCGGGCATCTTCTTTGGTCCGCCCAGTTGAGCGACCAGGCCGTCATAGCGACCGCCGGCCCCTACGGCGCTCTGGGCGCCGAGATCGCTGGTGATCAGCTCAAAGGTGGTGCGGGTGTAGTAATCGAGGCCGCGCACCATAAAGGCGTTGACCTGGAAAGGGACACCAAGGAGATCCAGCAGTCTTTTTACTTCGCTGAAGTGATCCTGGCACTCATCACAGAGGTGGTCCGGAAGCTCCGGCACCCCTTTATATTGCTCCTGACAGGACTCGTTCTTGCAGTCGAGGATCCGTAAAGGGTTGGTCTGTCGGCGTCGTTCGCAGTCCTCGCAAAGGGAGCCGGCCCGGTCATTAACGAAATCAAGCAGGGCCTTATTGTAGGCCGGCCGGCATTTCGGACAACCCAGAGAGTTGATCTCGAGACTGACCTTGAGATCCAGGTCAGTCATCAGCTGCCAGGCCATCGCCATTAACTCGGCATCGACCATCGGCTGGTCGGCGCCCAGCACTTCGACGCTCATCTGGTGGAACTGACGCAGCCGGCCCTTCTGGGGGCGTTCGTGCCGGAACATCGGGCCAATGGTATAGAGCCGCTGGACTGGCTGGAGGAGATGGAGGCTGTGTTCAATAAAGGCCCGCAGCACCGGAGCGGTGCCTTCCGGGCGCATGGTCAGAGAGGCGCCGTTGCGGTCCTCGAAGGTGTACATCTCTTTTTCGACAATATCGGTGGTCTCGCCGATAGATCTGGTGAAGAGACCGGTCTTTTCAAGGATCGGCACCCGGATCTCGGTGAAGCCGTAGCGGTGGAAAAGTGAGCGAGCCGTGGCCTCGATCCGCTGCCAGGTCGCGACCTGGTTCGGCAGTATGTCTTTAAAGCCTTTCAGGGCCTTTAAACTCAAAAGATCACCTCAACGGAAAGATGTAGTGCGAAGCCAAATGCGGGCTGCAGTTTGCCGCCCTTCTTCCTTTGGAACTTCAGATAATTAGCTTGGAAAGGGAAAGCGGGTGAATTTAGCCAAAATAAGCTTAAAAGTCAAGAAGTCTGCAGGGACGGGAAGATAATCTCAGTCGATAGAAACGCCCTTGTTCAAAGGAGGTTCCGGTGGTCGACTTTAAGGCAGCGATCCATGATCACGGTCAGGCCGGCCTCTCGGGCCCTGGCGGCAGCCACTTCGTTAACGATCCCCTGTTGCATCCAGACGACCTTGGCACCGGCCCCGATCGCACTCTCGATAATGGGCCCCATATCTTCGCTGCGGCGAAAAATATCAACGATATCAATGGCTTCTGGGACCGATTCCAGGTCAGGATAGCATTTCCTGCCGAGGATCTCCTGCTGTCCGGGATTGACCGGGATGATGTTGTAGCCGGCTTCAATAAGATAACTGGCTACCTGGTTGCTGGGGCGGTTGGCCTTGGGGGACAAGCCCACCACGGCAATGTTCTTGCTCTCCCTGAGCAGCCTGCTGATCTCGAGTGTTTCCATGGCTTTTCCTGCGGTTGTTGATGGTTTTTATGATACTATCCAGTTATAATTCAAATCCAAGTAAAATGAAAAAGTGTGGATAATTCAACATAACAGGTGAAAAAAAATGTGTCAGATGAACGTCATGCTGGATAGCGGAGATCAGCCGGAGCTGATCATGGAGAACGCCAGCCTGCTGGAAGTGACTGATGGTGGAATCCAGGTCAGTTCCCTGTTCGACCCCCCCAAGCTTATAGACGGGGTCCGGGTGGTCAAGATAGACTTTATGAACGGCCAGGTGCTGCTTGATAAGATTGGCAAATAACCCGGCGGAGAAATTAAAATGAGTGAAAAGTCAGATATTGAGAAACTGCGGATCCTTCTGCCCCATTGGATAGAGCACAATAACAGCCATCTGGCGGAATTCGTTAAGTGGCAGCAGGCGGTTACCGGGGAGGCCACCGATGCAGCGGTGGAACGACTTGCTGAAGCGGTAGAGGCCTTGGGAAAAGCCGGCCAGGCCCTTGACGCGGCCCTGGTCGAACTGGGCGGAGCCCTGGCAGGCGAAAGCCATCATCATCACCATCACCACGAAGACGACTAGGATTTTGCTGGCGTTACATCGAACTTGCGGATCAGGTCCAGTTGGCTGGACTGATGGCCGCTCAAGAGTTTGCACTCGGTTTCAACCAGCCAGACGCTCGCTGAGGTCGTGCGAGTCTTCCTCCTGATTATAGAAAAAGTGTCGACCCCGAA
>CBDVDF010000033.1:0-9398 GCA_965372675.1 uncultured Desulfobacterales bacterium | reverse complement strand
AGCACACCAGGTAAACCCCTGAAATAAATAGACATTTTTTATTTGCCATTTACCATCATCTCGTGAGATAAATATAGTATAGAGTGGCCTCCCGGCCGCATTACATTCAGAGGGTAAAAAAATGCATGAAGCGGCATTTTATAAGAAGCTGGCGGAAGATGAAAAAACAGTCCAATGTCTGCTCTGCAGTCATCATTGTAAAATAAAGGACCAACGGCGAGGGATCTGCAGGGTAAGAGAGAACCAGGACGGCACTTTATATAGTCTTGTTTATGGACGGCTGGTCAGTGAAAATGTCGACCCGATCGAAAAGAAGCCGCTCTTTCACCTTTTACCGGGCTCCCTCTCCTATTCCATATCCACCGTAGGCTGCAACTTCCGCTGCCGCCACTGCCAGAACTACGAGATCTCCCAATATCCGGGAACGCACCAGGGCGAGATCGCCGGCTATCCGCGCACCGCCGAGGAGGTGGTTCAAAATGCTGCCAAGCAGAACTGTGCCAGTATCAGCTACACCTACGTTGAACCGACCATCTTCTTCGAGTTCGCCCTGGATACGGCCAGACTGGCCCACGAGCAGGGGATCATGAACTTATTTGTCAGCAATGGCTATACCGGCCCGGAAGCGACCCGGGAGATCGCCCCTTTCCTCAACGGTAACAACATCGACCTCAAAGCCTTTACCGACAAGTTCTACCGGGAGGTCTGTGGTGCCCGTCTGCAGCCGGTCCTCGATTGTATAAGTCTGATGAAGGAACTCGGGGTCTGGGTGGAAGTCACTACCCTGCTGATCCCCGGCTGGAATGATTCCGACCAGGAATTGCAGGATATAGCGGAGTTTATCAGATCGGTCGATCCGAACATCCCCTGGCATGTAACCCGCTTCCATCCAACCTACCAGATGACCGACCGTGACTCTACGCCGTTGGCCACCCTGGAAAGAGCCAGGGAGATCGGTCTGGCAACAGGGTTGAACTATGTTTACACCGGCAACCTTCCCGGTCTTGAAGGGGAAAACACCTTCTGTCCTGAGTGTAATGCAACCCTGATAACCCGAACCGGTTTCAAAACAGAAATCACCGGTTTGGAAAAGGATTCATGCCGATCCTGCGGCAGGAAACAGGCCGGCATTTTCAGTTGAAGTTTTTATCCTCGATCAGCCAGACGGAAAGCCGGCTTATTCTTCATTCCGGACCTCAAAAATCATTGACGAATCTTCTATTATCAGGTTTAATTACGCGATTTTTTGCTGCGAAATTAACCTGATTGCTTTGGAAGACCCAACTCATTGATCTACGGAATCTATCGCCTACTGACCCGACTTATCTCCGCCCTGTCTATCCCGGTCTTCCTGGTTTGTTCACTGGCTGCAGGGAAACGCCGGCAAGGACTGCGACAGCGCTTCGGCTATTACGACGATCTCAGAGCGTCATCAGGGCCCGACCCTTTGATCTGGATCCATGGGGCCTCGGTCGGTGAAGTAATGGCGGCCAGGATCCTGGAGGCTTTCCGAAGCCTTAAAGAAACTCCTGATCATCGCTCCCCGGCATCTGAATCGCCTTCAGGAAGTCAGGGAGGTATTTGACCGCGCCGGCGCCGAACATGAACTCCTGAGTAAGACCGTCGGCACAGCTCGACTGACAGATATTATTATAGTTGATACTATGGGAGAACTGGCCAGCCTCTATTCAATCGCCTCTTATGCCTTCTGCGGAGGCAGCCTGGCGGCCCGGGGCGGTCATAATATAATTGAAGCGGCCATCTGGGGGGTGCCGGTATTGTACGGCCCCAACATGAAAGATTTTGCCGACGCCAGAGATCTGCTTGAAAAGAACGGGGGCGGGTTTATGATCAATAACAGCACCGAACTGGTTGAGCGGATCCGGGAATTTGCCGCAGAGCCGCTTCTTCTCAACAAGGTATCAGAAGCTGCCGGGCGGACAGCACGGTCTCAGCAGGGAACCGCCAGCCGACAGTTGGCACCAGTATTTGACGCGATCCGGAGCTTGTACTCAAATAACACTTCGGACCATTGAGCAACGGCAAGCA
Source organism: uncultured Desulfobacterales bacterium (assembly GCA_965372675.1). Classification (GTDB taxonomy): domain Bacteria; phylum Desulfobacterota; class Desulfobulbia; order Desulfobulbales; family JAGXFP01; genus JAGXFP01. The sequence continues at coordinate 7,349 of CBDVDF010000033.1, read as the reverse complement.
ACAGACAAACAGGAACAAGAGCCATGAAAGCATTAATTGCCCTTGAAGACGGCACCGTTTTTGAAGGAAGGACCTTTACCGGCAGCGGCGAGGTCTTCGGAGAGATAGTCTTCAATACCGGCATGTCCGGCTACCAGGAAGTACTCACAGATCCATCCTATACAGGACAGATCGTCACCATGACCTACCCGCTGATCGGCAACTACGGCGTCAACGAGGAAGACATGGAGTCAGACCGGATCCATCCCAAGGCCTTCATCGTCAAAGAATACAACGCCATTCCCAGTAATTTCCGGGCAACCGGCAATCTGGCCGATTTCCTCGCCAAATACAATATCCCCGGCATCGAAGGTGTAGATACCAGGGCCCTGACCCGCCATCTCAGGGAGAAAGGGGCGATGAAGGGGGCTATCTCCACCACCGACCTCGATCCCGATTCTCTGGTCGCCAAGGCCAAGGCCTCGGAAGGACTGGTCGGCCGCGATCTGGTCCGGGAAGTCACCTGCAAGAAGCCTTATGGCTGGCAGGACAATGCGCCGGTGGCTGGCGACAATTTCTCCACTACCGGAAAAGGTCAATATAAGGTTGTAGTCTTTGATTTCGGGCTCAAATTCAATCAGGCCCGGAGACTGGTGGCTAACGGCTGCCAGGTCCAGATCGTGCCAGCCACAACCTCGGCCAAAGACGTCCTGGCCATGAACCCGGACGGCATTTTCCTCTCCAACGGTCCCGGCGACCCGGCCGGGGTTGAAGGAGTAGTCGAAACGGTCCGGGAACTGCTCGGCAAGAAACCGATCTTCGGGATCTGCCTGGGCCACCAGATCCTCGGGCTCGCCTACGGTGGCAGCACCTACAAATTAAAATTCGGTCACCGGGGTGCCAACCAGCCAGTCAAGGACCTGACTACCGACCGGATCGAGATAACTTCGCAGAACCATGGTTTCTGCGTCGATCCCGAGTCACTGGATCCCGATCAGGTCGAAGTAACCCATCTTAACCTGAGTGACGGCAGTCTTGAAGGGATGCGCCATAAAAAATATCCGGCCTTTTCAGTTCAGCATCATCCTGAGGATGCCCCCGGGCCGCACGATGCCTCCCACCTCTTCGGCCGCTTCGTCGACATGATGAAATAGAACGAGTAAACAATAGGTCCCAGAGTCTGAACAACAACCCACTAAAGGGATAGAAAAGACCCCATGCCAAAAAGAACAGACATAAAAAAGATCCTGATCATCGGTTCCGGACCGATCATTATCAGCCAGGCCTGCGAATTCGATTACTCCGGCACCCAGGCGGTCAAGGCCCTCAAGGAGGAAGGATATGAGGTGATCCTGATCAACTCCAATCCGGCCACCATCATGACCGATCCGGAGATCGCCGACCGTACCTATATTGAAGCCATCACCCCTGAAATGGTCGCCAAGATCATTGAGAAGGAGCGGCCCGATGCCCTCCTGCCCACCCTGGGTGGCCAGACCGGCCTCAACACCGCCATCAAACTCGCCGAGATGGGGGTTCTGGAGAAATACAATGTTGAAATGCTGGGCGCCGATGTTGATGTGATCCATAAGGCGGAGAGCCGGGCCCCCTTCCGGGACGCGATGCGCAAGATCGGCCTGAAAGTACCGGAAAGCTCCATTGTCCATACCATCGAAGAGGCCCGCGAGGCCATCGACAAGATCGGTTTCCCGATAATCGTCCGGCCCAGCTTTACCCTGGGAGGTACCGGTGGCGGAGTTGCATATAACAAGGAAGAGCTTGAAACCATGTGCACCGCCGGCCTCGACCTCAGCATGAACACCGAAGTAATGCTCGAAACGAGCCTGTTGGGCTGGAAAGAGTACGAACTGGAGGTAATGCGCGATAAAAATGACAACGTCGTCATCATCTGTGCGATCGAGAACATGGATGCGATGGGGGTCCATACCGGCGACTCGATAACCGTCGCTCCAGCCCAGACCCTCACCGACCGTGAATACCAGGATATGCGTGATGCCGCCATCGCCATCCTCAGGGAGATCGGGGTTGAGACCGGCGGCTCCAATGTCCAGTTCGCGGTCAACCCGGTAGACGGCGAACTGATGATCATCGAGATGAACCCCAGGGTATCGAGAAGTTCGGCCCTGGCCTCCAAGGCCACCGGCTTCCCGATCGCCAAGATCGCCGCCAAGCTGGCCGTAGGCTACACCCTTGACGAGATCCCCAATGACATTACCAGGGAAACATACGCCGCCTTTGAACCGACCATTGATTACTGTGTGGTAAAGGTGCCGCGCTGGACCTTTGAGAAGTTCCCCGAAGCCGAAGACGTCTTGACCACCGCGATGAAATCGGTCGGCGAGACCATGGCGATCGGCCGAACTTTTAAAGAAGCATTCCAGAAAGCAATGCGTTCCCTGGAGATCGGCATTACCGGTTTTGGAGCCGGCCCCAAGTTCAACCTCACAGACCTCGACGACAGAGATCTGGAAAACAAGATGCGTAGCCCCAGTTCCCAGCGGATCTTCCAGCTATACGAGGCCCTGCGCCGGGAGATGCCGGTCAAGGACATCTACCAGGTCACCGGCATAGACCCCTGGTATCTGAATAATCTCAAACAGATCGTTGAGCTCGAAACTGAAATAAAAAGCCGCGGCTTTAGCGGCCTGGAGCATGATTTTCTCTACCAGGTCAAACAGTATGGTTTCTCAGACCGGCAGCTTGCCTATCTGACCGGGACCTCGGAAATCGACATCCGGGAACTGCGCGACAAGGAAGGTGTCCGGGTGGTCTACAAACTCGTCGACACCTGTGCCGCCGAATTTGAGGCCTTTACCCCGTATTATTATTCGACCTACGAGGTCGAGGACGAATCCAGGCCCACTGAAAACCGCAAGGTCATGATCCTCGGCGGTGGCCCCAACCGGATCGGCCAGGGTATCGAGTTCGATTACTGCTGTGTCCATGCCGCTTTCGCCCTGGAAGAACTGAATATCGAATCGATCATGGTCAATTCCAACCCGGAGACGGTCAGCACCGATTATGATACTTCCGACCGCCTCTACTTTGAACCACTGACCCGGGAAGATGTCTTGAACATAATCGAGAGCGAAAAACCGGAAGGAGTTATCGTCCAGTTCGGTGGCCAGACCCCGCTGAATCTTGCCGTACCCCTGGCCGAGGCCGGGGTGACGATCCTCGGAACTTCACCTGATTCTATTGATCGGGCTGAGGACCGCAAGCGCTTCCAGCAGTTCCTCCATAAACTGAACCTTAAACAGCCGGACAACGATACCGCTACAACCGCTGATGAGGCCCTGGCAATAGCCAATAAGATCAGTTATCCGGTAGTTGTTCGGCCATCATATGTCCTTGGCGGCCGGGCCATGCGGATCGTATATAACGATGCTGATCTTCACGATTACATGACCTCGGCGATCAATGTCTCCCCGGACAAACCGATCCTGATCGACAAATTCCTCAAGGATGCGGTCGAGATCGATGTCGATGCCATCTGCGATGGAGAGACTACCGTGATCGGTGGGATCATGGAACATATTGAAGAAGCCGGTATCCACTCCGGTGATTCAGCCTGTGTCCTGCCGCCCCACACCCTCTCCGCCGAGTTGATCGAAAGGATAAAAGACGCGACCAGAGCAATGGCCTTCGAACTGAAGGTCATGGGGTTGATGAACATCCAGTTTGCCGTCAAGGATGATGAACTTTATGTCCTGGAGGTCAACCCGCGCGCCTCCAGAACCATCCCCTTTGTCAGCAAAGCGACCGGCGTGCCGCTGGCCAAACTTGCCACCAAGGTGATGATGGGTGTTAAACTCAAAGAGCTCGGTCTGACTACCGAAGTCACGGTCTCCCATCATGCGGTAAAAGAAGCCGTTTTCCCCTTCGATCGTTTCGATAACGTCGACACCCTGCTCGGGCCGGAGATGAAATCAACCGGCGAGGTCATGGGGCTGGATGATTCGGTCGGAATGGCCTTTGCCAAATCGCAGTTGGCTGCCGGCCAGAAAATTCCTGAAGCAGGCAACGTCTTTATAAGTGTAAGGAACCAGGACAAACAGGGCATCCTGCCGATCGCCCGCCAACTCATCGAACTTGGCTTCAATATCCTGGCAACCAGCGGCACTGCCAAATATCTGACTGAGCAAAAGCTGGAGTGCACCAGGATCAACAAGATCTCAGAGGGCAGACCCCATATCCATGACAAGGTCCGCGACAAAGAAGTCCAATGGATAATCAACACCTCGATGGGTAACAGGACGACCGAAGATTCTTATATCATCAGGCGGGCCGCTCTGGACTTCCATCTGCCTTATACGACAACCGTTGCCGGTGCTGGTGCAATGGCTATGGCTATCGCCGCCACCAAGCAGGCAGATATGCAGGTAAAATCAGTCCAGGAATATTTCATCTCCTGACGGTTTTCCCGGACATTTATTCTAAAGCTACTGGACTTTATCGACAGCAGGTCTTAATAGTCTAAAGACTTGTCAGAGAGAGACCAGTACCTGTGCAGTCCCTGATGCCCGGCAATAAAATGTTGGGCGTATTTACATTTTAAAAAAGAAAAGCCTTTTACCGGAGGGTTCCTTGAACACCTTTTACAAAAACTTGTCGATGTGGCTGGTAATCGGTCTGACCATGATCCTGCTGTTCAACCTCTTCAATCAGCAGCAGGTCCCCTCCCTGGAGATCAGCTACAGCGAGTTCATGAACAATGTCGAGGCCGGCAGTGTTGCTGAGGTATCTATAGAAAGCGATGTCATTACCGGCACCGACCGCGGCGGCGACCACTTCAAAGTCATTGCCCCGGGCAGCGATTCGGAACTGATCCCGCTGCTCCGTGAAAATGGGGTGGATATCAAGGTCAAAGCCCAGGAAGATACCCCCTGGTATCTGACCCTGCTTATATCCTGGTTCCCGATGCTGCTGCTGATCGGAGTCTGGATCTTCTTCATGCGCCAGATGCAGGGCGGTGGCGGCAAGGCCATGTCCTTCGGCAAGAGCAAGGCCAGGCTGATGGACAAAGAAGAAAGCAAGATCACTTTTGCCGATGTAGCCGGGATTGACGAAGCCAAAGAAGAGCTCTCCGAGATCATAGATTTCCTCAAAAACCCGAAAAAGTTCACCAGACTCGGGGGCAGGATCCCCAAAGGTGTTTTGCTGATGGGCGCCCCTGGCACCGGCAAAACCCTGCTGGCCAAAGCGATCGCCGGTGAGGCCGAAGTGCCTTTCTTCACGATCAGCGGTTCCGACTTCGTTGAAATGTTCGTTGGGGTCGGCGCTTCAAGGGTCCGGGATCTTTTTACCCAGGGTAAAAAGAACGCGCCCTGTATAATTTTTATCGATGAGATCGATGCGGTCGGCCGCCATCGCGGCGCCGGACTTGGCGGTGGCCATGACGAACGCGAACAGACTCTTAATCAACTCCTGGTCGAGATGGACGGGTTTGAAGCCAACGAGGGAGTAATTATCGTTGCGGCAACCAACCGGCCGGATATCCTTGATCCGGCCCTGCTGAGGCCGGGCCGCTTTGACCGCCAGGTCGTAGTTCCCAGCCCGGACGTTAAAGGCAGGGAAATGATCCTGGCCGTTCACGGTCGGAAGGTGCCACTGGCAGACGATGTCCAGCTGGCGGTGATAGCTCGTGGCACCCCAGGCTTCTCAGGTGCAGACCTCGAGAACCTGGTTAACGAAGGTGCCCTGCTCGCTGCCCGTGAAGAAGCGGACAAAGTCACCATGCAACATCTGGAAAAGGCTAAAGACAAGGTAATGATGGGTACCGAGCGCCACAGTATGATCATTACCGACGAGGAAAAAGAGAGCACCGCCTGTCATGAAGCAGGTCATACCCTGGTGGCTTTACTGTTACCCGGCAGCGACCCGGTCCACAAGGTATCGATAGTTCCGCGTGGGCGTGCCCTGGGGATCACTCAGTACCTGCCGAGCGAAGAAAGACACACCCAGTCAAAAAGCTACTTGAATAATTTCCTTTGCAGCCTGCTTGGCGGTCGACTGGCTGAAGAACTGGTCTTTAACGAAATAAACACCGGGGCCGGTAATGACCTGGAACGGGCCACCGAACTGGCCCGCAAAATGGTCTGTGAATGGGGGATGAGCAGTGAAATGGGCCCCCTTACCTTCGGCAAGAAAGAAGAACAGATCTTTCTGGGGAGAGAGATCTCCCAGCATCGCGACTACAGTGAGCACACGGCCATCAAGATCGATGACGAAGTCAAAAGCCTGATAATCGCCGCCAATGACAAAGCCAAAAAATTGCTGGCTGACAACATCGATACCCTTAAGGCCCTGACCGATGCCCTGCTTGAAAAAGAGACCATCGATCTACGGGACATTACCGCGATCCTTAAAGCGAGCAACTGCGAGATCCCCGAAGTCAACCAGCAGAAGCTGGACAAAGCTATGAAGGACATGAGCTGATCAAGCAAGCTGCATCCTACCAAGATTGCCAATGGTAACTTCGCCCAACCATAAAAATTCCGGCCGTAAAGGCCGGATCAGGGTCATGGGCATTCTCAACATCACACCTGATTCGTTTTCCGATGGCGGCTCCTTCAACACCGAACAGGCCACCCTGTCCCAGATCGAAAAGATTATCGAGGACGGGGCCGACATCATCGATGTCGGCGGCGAATCAAGCCGACCATTTTCTCAACCGGTCTCCCTGGAAGAAGAATTATCCCGGGTACTGACGGTGATCAAAGCCATCCGCCAGCAATCCTCCATCCCCGTTTCAATCGATACCACCAAGGCCGAAGTCGCCAGACAGGCCCTTGATGCAGGAGCTGATATTGTCAATGATATCAGTGCATTAAGAACAGACGGCTCTATGGCTGAATTGCTTGCTGACCGGGAGTGCCCGGTGATCATCATGCATATGCAGGGAACTCCTGGCGATATGCAAACTGATCCAACCTATAACAACGTTGTCGAAGAGATCAGCGATTTCCTCCGGGAGCGGATCGCATGGGCTGTTGAGCATGGCATCGCCAAAGAGCGGCTGATAGTCGACCCCGGGATCGGCTTCGGCAAAACGGTCGACCATAACCTGAGCATCCTCAAGCATCTTGACCGTTTCAGCGAGTTGGGCTGTCCGGTCCTGCTTGGTCATTCCCGCAAGGCATTTATAGGCAAGACCCTTGGCCTCGAAGTTAACGAACGCGACACCGCCACCGCCATAATTTCAGCCCTCTGCGCCGCCAAGGGGGTTGATATCATCCGGGTCCATGATGTGGCCAGAACCGTGCAGGCGATCAAAATGACCCGGGCAATAGAGGACGCGAAATGAAGATCACCTTCTATCGATCCATGCTCTGACCGCGCTGCGCCCT
>CBDVDF010000032.1:0-9401 GCA_965372675.1 uncultured Desulfobacterales bacterium | reverse complement strand
CTGCTGCCTCCATATTGGCCAGAAAGATCGATTGCTCAAAATTCTTGTCTTTGGAGGTCCGACCGGAGTTTACATCTATCGCCACCAGAGCCTCGGTCGGATTGATCACTATCGATCCCCCTGACGGCAGGCTGACCGTGGGCTTATATATCTGTTCGATCTGCTTCTCGACCTGGTAATGGTTGAAGATCGGTTGACTGCCACTATGCAACCTGGCAACCGCTTTCTTCTGACGGGCAGGAATGAGCTTGAGGAACTTCTGGACCTTTTCGAACGCCTCCTCGTTGTCGACCAGGATCTCTTTTATATCAGAGGTATATCGATCACGGAGAAAACGGGCAATTATATCCTGCTCCTTGTGAATCCGGGCCGGGGCTGAAAGCTTCTGGCCGCGCTGTTTGATCTCATCCCAGAGATTGAGCAGGTACTTAAGGTCCTGAGAGATAGCACTCTTGGTGATATCTTTACTGGCGGTACGGACTATATAGCCGACCCCCTCGGGTAGAGTGAGGCTCTCGATCAGACCACGCAGCTTCCTGCGTTGTGATTCACTCTCTATTTTTCTGGATATCCCCGCACTGTCGCTGCCAGGCATCAGGACCAGATACCGTCCCGCCAGCGAGATATAGGTGGTCAGATTGGCGCCTTTATTGCCAACAGCCTCTTTAACCACCTGGACCAGGATCTCATCTCCCTTACGGATAACCTTTTCAAAACTGAGATCTTTCCAGTGGGTATCGGGAGAAACATCGCCATGGAAATATTCAGGATGAATATCCCCTAAAGGCAGAAAACCATTCTTGCCCTCCCCCATATCAACGAAAGCAGCCTGGAGACTTGGTTCGACAGACACTACCCGCGCCTTGTAGATATTGCCCTTGGTCTGGGTCTGGAGGATCGTCTCAACATAGAATTCCTCGACCCGACCGTTTTCGATCATCGCAACCCGACATTCTTCCGGTTCATCGGTGTTGATCAGTAATTTACGCAGGACATCTTTCTTGCTGCGAGGCTCTGAGGACTGGCCCTGGACCGCCGGTTTTTCCCGACTCTTCTGCTGCTGACCGGAGCTGGCCGGTTTCTGACCCGCAGGTTTACGGGGCCGCCCGGTCGGTCGGCGACCCGGGCGTCTCCGGTTGCCAGAGCTCCCCTTGGCCTTATTGGCCCCCCCGGCCGAAGACCGCTTTGAATCGTCAGGACGGGGCTCGGTCGTGGTAACCGCCTCTGCCGGTTTCTTTTCTTTCGAACCAACCAGCAATTTTTTTATTCTGGAGATCATCGATTTTCCTTCTCCACTTTTATCAGCCGTTCCGTCTTCTCTTTGCGGCTTGGTAGTATTTTCTGCCATCGTGTAGTTTCTCTCTTATCAAGTTTGTATCTTCAAGTTCATTAAGTACTTGGTCAACGTCTCTCCCCTCCAGGCCAGTGGCCTCACAAATATCTTTTCTGGTACAGGGGCGGCGCTTAAGCATTGCCAGTATTTCCATTTTCCCGGGCTGTTGCGGTTTTCTGGCCGCCTTGCCACGGTAGTCAGCTATTATCTCGACCCGATGTCCCTTGAACCGGGCTGCGATCTCATCCATTTTCTTTTCCGGCAGCGGTTGGGCCCACGCTTCCGCCGGTGGCCGGACCACCGTATTAAGCTGTATTCGTTCAGGCCTGATCCGATCAACTGCGGTCACCAGGGCCGTAATATCTTCCTCGCTGTCATTAACTCCTGCCGCCAGAAGTATCTCCAGCCAGACCTCGCCACCGAACTCCTCGGTAAAACTGACCAGCCCTTCAATGATCTTGCCTGGATCACCACATTCCGGGGCCGGCCGGTTGATCGCCTCCAGGGCCGCAGGCCGGGCCGCATCAAGGGAAGGGATGACAATATCGGCCGCCATCAGCTCAAGCCGCACCTGCGGATCGGTCAACAAGGCGCCGTTGGTCAGAACCGCCACCGGTATATCCAGGTGCTGTTTGACATACCTTACCACATCTCCCAGTCCGGTATGCAGGGTCGGTTCACCGGATGAGGTCAGGGTAATAAAATCAGGCCGCTGCCCCGAGCGAGCCTCAAGCGCAACAAAGAATTCTTCAAGCTCGGCGATGATCTCCCTGGTCGGGGTATATTCCCGGCGCTTGACCGTCAAGCCGGTGGTCACCCCCACTTCACAGTAAATGCAGTCAAAGTTGCATATTTTAGCCGGCACCAGATCAACGCCCAGCGAGAGCCCAAGCCGCCTTGAATTTACTGGTCCGAAAAGGTATTTCATCAGTAATTTGACTTGCAGAAGGGAATAGTGGCCAGGCCTGGCCGCTTATCCGGGTTGCAGGGTTTAACTCCATGGGTTATAAATAATTGTTATTAAAGCCAATCTATAACAAATTCACATAGTTGGCAAGAAATGTTTGGCATGGCTGTTTCTGTGCTGATTAAGTATTTATCCGCACAATCTGCTTTTACCTTGACACTCCATGAGCCGAACCGTAAATTCTTAAAATTGTGAAAAATTCCGGACTGATGCCGGGTATCAACCCGACAAAATGGTCCGCCGGCAACTGAAACAACTCTTTTTGCCCGTTCACTGGTAAAAGGAAACCCTTCGAACACCGACTCCCTGGAGGCAAGAAACAAGATGCGCAGCGACCTGATGAAAAAAGGCATAGAAAGAGCGCCGCACCGCTCACTTCTCAAAGCTATCGGCTATACAGACGAAGAGATCCGCAGACCCCTGATCGGGGTGGGCCACGCCCATAACGAGATCATCCCCGGCCACATCCATCTGGACCGGATCCTCGAGGCGGTAAAAACCGGCATCAGAATGGCCGGCGGCACCCCGATCGCCTTCGGCACTATCGGGGTTTGCGACGGTATCGCCATGAACCACCAGGGCATGAAATATTCCCTGGCCAGCCGCGAGATCATTGCCGACTCAGTGGAGATCATGGCCCAGGCCCATCCCTTCGATGCCCTGGTGCTGATCCCCAACTGCGACAAGGTCACGCCCGGCATGATGATGGCCATGCTGCGGGTCAATATCCCGGCCCTGATGGTCAGTGGCGGACCAATGCTGACCGGCCGCTTCCAAGGCAAGGACGTCCACCTGGTCAGTGTCTTCGAGGGGGTTGGCCGGGTCAAAGCCAAAACCATGAGCGAAGAAGAGCTGGAGGAGCTGGAGAACGCCGCCTGCCCGGGCTGCGGCTCTTGCGCGGGAATGTTCACCGCCAACTCGATGAACTGTCTGGCCGAAGCCATTGGTCTAGCCCTGCCCGGCAACGGCACCATCCCGGCGGTAGCGGCCGCCCGGATCCGCCTGGCCAAAGAAGCCGGTATGGCGATAATGAACCTGCTCGACCAGGATATCAAGCCGCGGGATATCGCCACCAATGAGGCTTTTGAAAACGCCATAGCCGTAGATATGGCCCTGGGCTGCTCTACCAACACGGTCCTGCATGTCCCGGCTATCGCCCATGAGGCAGGGATAGACCTGCCTCTGACCCATTTCAACGAGGTAAGCCGCAAGACCCCCCATGTCTGCAGCCTTATCCCCGGCGGTCCCCACAGCCTCCAGCAGTTGAACGAAGCGGGAGGAGTACCGGCGGTCATGCACGAACTGCTCTCAACCGAGGACGGCTTGAACCTGAACGTAATGACCGCCACCGGCAAAACCCTTAAAGAAAACCTGGCCAAGGTCAAAGTAAGGGACCGGGAGATCATCAAACCGGTCGACGCTCCCTACCATAAGGAAGGCGGCATCGCCATCCTCTACGGCAATCTGGCCCCGGATGGCGCCGTGGTCAAGCAATCGGCGGTAGTTGACGAAATGATGGTCCACAGCGGCCCGGCCCGCATTTATAACTCCGAGAATGAGGCCCAGGAGGCGATCCTTGGTGGCCGGATCAACCCAGGCGATGTGGTGGTTATCCGTTATTGCGGCCCGAAAGGCGGTCCCGGCATGCCGGAAATGCTTTCCCCGACCTCGGCGATCATCGGCATGGGCCTGGGCGGCAGTGTCGCCCTGATCACCGACGGACGTTTCAGCGGCGGCACCCAGGGCGCCTGTCTCGGCCATGTCTCCCCCGAAGCGGCAGAGGGAGGGCCAATCGGCCTGATCGTTGAAGGCGATACCATTTCAATCAACATTCCCGAACGCAGCATCAGCTGTGAAGTAGGAGAAGATGAACTGGCCAGTCGCCGGGCCGCCTGGCAACCGCCGGAGCCAAAGATCACCAGCGGCTATGTCGCCCGTTACGCCAAACAGGTTACCTCCGGCAGCACCGGCGCGATCCTGAAAGATTAAAACCACCGGCAGGACCAGGTGTTGCGACCATTCTTCCATAGATATACTTTCCCGATCCTCAAGAACAAAACAGGCCTGTTTTTCACCCTGATCGTGACAGCTATTATCAGCTGTCCGGTCGAGGCGATGGAACCTGCCTCAGAGCCATGGTCCATGGAAGCGGACAGGATCATCGCCGAACGAGATCCGCAACAGATCACCGCTGAAGGGCAAGTCGTTCTGGAACACCGGGAAGAAGGTCTTGACCTGCCCCTGCAGATCAGAGCCGATACCGTAACCTACCGGGCTGACAACTCTGAGCTTAAGGCCAGAGGCCATGTTCTGTTGCGGGAAAAAAATGGCCTGATCTCGGCCGACAGCATAATCCTTAATCTCCAGACCGATAAAGCCCGGCTTAATTCCGCCTCGATTTCTCTGGCCGACCAGCAGCTATCCTTTAGCAGCCAGTTGATCGAAAAGACCGGCGAATCCAGCTATCTTTTTCGCGGCGGCCGGGCCACATCCTGCCGGGTCAGCGAAGGTCGTTCTCCGGCCTGGGCCATTGGCTGGGGAGAAGCAGACATCACCGTTGACGGCATGGCCTATCTCAAACATGCCACTTTCAGGATCAGGGACATCCCGGTCCTTTACATCCCCTACCTGATCCTGCCAGCCAAGATATCCCGGCAAACCGGCTTCCTGTTCCCGGAACTATTCCTCTCGGACCGGGACGGCACCGGCGCGATCATCCCATTCTTCATCAACCTGTCGCCAAGCAGTGATCTGACCTACTACCCGGGTTACTTAGACAAACGCGGCACTTTCAGCGGCCTGGAGTTCCGCTATCTGGCTGCAAATGATTCCCGGCTCACCCTGGCGGCCAACTATCTCCATGACCGCAGCGAAGATCTCGGCCCAGCGGGCAGCCTTGACGACTATCGGCAGGACGGCTTCCTGCGGACCGAACATGACCGGTACTGGGTCAGGGGCAAAGCGGACCATCACTTCTCAGAAAACACTGTAATGCGCCTCGACATCGATACCGTTTCCGACCAGGATATCCTCCTCGAGTTCCCGGACGGGACCACCGGCTTCTCCAGCAGCAACCATCAGTTTCTCAGTGATTTCAATCGCGGCCTCCAGGAGGCCAGCCTGAGCTTCAGGGAGTCCATCTTCCAGTTCAGCAGTAGCGGCCACCAAACCAGCGGCGGAATGGAGATGCGTTATGTCGATGACCCCCTGGCCGAGTTCACCGGTATCGAAGCGGCCCACACCCTACCCAGAGTCATCTTGAACAGCCGACTGCCGATAGGGGAACTGCCGGTTGATTTCGGCTGGAGTTCGGAATATGTCTACTACCGCCCCGAAGAGGGGATCGGTTATCAGCGGCTCAACCTGGCCCCGAGACTGATCATGCCCATGCCTCTGGGACGATCACTTGAAGGTTCGTTAAGCGGTGGCATCGAAGAAACCATCTACCGGGTGGAGACTGTTGGCTCCCCCCTGGTGGGCTGGAACTCATCTGCCAACAAAAATCGTAACTCCTGGGATCTCTCGGCCAATATTGCCGCCGTTCTGGCTCGCGACTTCGCCATCAGCGACCAGCGCAAGCTTACCCATACCTTTCGGCCCAACCTTGTTTACCGTTTTATCGAGAGCAGTGACCAGACAGATCTGCCCGACCTGGACGGCTTCGACCGCTTGACCGAAGGCAAGACCATAACCCTCGAATTCAACAATTACTTCAGCTCCCGCGGTCCAGCCCTGATCTCCTCGCGGCAGCTGGGTTATTTTAAGTTAACCCAGCACTATGATCTCAAAGAGATCAGCCGTGACCTGACCGGCCCCGGTGACCAGCGCCGCCCCTTCTCGGACCTTGTGGCAGACCTGAAGATCGATCCAGATTCTGACCTGTCGATCCGCTACCAGACCACGATCAACCATTACGGTAGTGGCGTAACCGCCTATGAGCTGAAAGCTCATTACCGTACCAGTCGCCGGGACTATCTTGATATCAACTACGCCTATGAACAGGGAGACAGGACCGACCTCATTGTTTCTTCGGAACTGCGATTGACCGGCAGACTGGCCCTAGCTTACAGCATCACCAGATCCCTGCTTGTAGACTATACAAACTCGGAATCATTAAGCCTGCTCTACAGTCCGCAATGCTGGGGGATGAAACTTACCGCCAGCCAGGATGCCGAAGACCGGCGCCTGATGCTAACCTTCTCGCTGACCGGCCTCGGCAAAACGACGGAAACGAGTTGGTAAGCTCCCAGCCAGACACAAGATTTCCAACAAAAACAACTGGTTAGCAATGAAATACTACGATGTTTTCAACGGCGATGCTGACGGGATCTGCGCCCTCCACCAACTACGGATGTCGGATCCATGCCCCGGGGTCCAACTGATCACCGGCGTAAAGCGGGATATCCGACTACTTGACCAACTGACCGGGGTAAAAGACGCCACCATAACCGTCTTCGACATCTCCCTGGACAGCAATCGTCAACCCCTGGCCGAACTGCTGGGGAACAACAACCGGGTCACCTATATCGACCACCATTATGCGGGGGAACTACCGGACTCTGATAATTTTACGGCCCACATCCAGCCGGAACCGGAACTCTGCACCTCCCTGATCGTTGACCAGCTCCTGAATGGTCGTTATCGCAGCTGGGCCATCACCGGGGCTTTCGGCGACAATCTCCACGAACCGGCTCGCAGGGCCGCCGCAGAAGCAGCAATCAACGATCGGGATCTTGCCATTCTCCGGGAACTTGGCGAGCTTCTCAACTACAACGGGTACGGCAAATCGCTTGAAGACCTTTATTTTAACCCTGCCGACCTGTATACTGCCCTGAAGGATTATGATGATCCTCTGGATTTCTGGCATTCATCAGCGGACCTTGTCCGGCTGCGGGCAGGCTTCAATGGCGACATGGCAAAAGCCACTCAGACCGATCTATACCAGGAGAACAAAGTCGGGAGGATATACCAATTCCCGGCTGAGCAATGGTGCCGCAGGGTAGCCGGTGTCTTTATCAACGAGAAGGCCCGTGACCGTGAAGATCTGGCCCATGCCCTCCTAGTCGATAACGGCGACACCACCGCCACGGTCAGCGTCCGGGCGCCTTTATCCGCCCGGACAGGAGCAGACAGCCTCTGCCGCAGTTTCCCGACCGGCGGTGGCAGACCGGCGGCCGCCGGCATAAATGCCTTACCTGACGAGATGCAGAGCAACTTCCTAACCGCTTTTAATGAGGTCTTTGGATGACGAGTAACAATACGCAGAAACCAGGCAGGAAGCGGTTTGCCGCCCTGCTGTTTACCGTGGCCACCACATTGCTGCTGACGACCAGCCCGGCAAGTTCTGGGCCACAAAAGACCAAACCCCTGGCCGCTGACCTGGTCGAAGACGGCCAGCTTATAGACCTCAAAAGTCCCCGTTACCTGAAGCTCTTCGCGGAGCTCCAGGCCGAACAGGGCTTCAGCCAAGCTGAACTTGACAAGCTTTTCAAGGACGTAAAAATCCTCAAACGCCCCCTGGAGTTGATGGACCGCCAATGGGAAGCAAGGCCCTGGCATGAGTATTATCCCCGTTTCGTAACCTCCAGAAACATCAATGAAGGTCGCAAAAAGCTGCGGATCTACAAAACTCTTCTGGACCGGATCGAGAAAGATCTTGGGGTCGAACGGGAGATCATTGTGGCGATATGGGGAATTGAAAGCCGTTATGGCAAACACAAGGGCGCCTTCAGCATGTTCCGGACCCTTAACACCATGTTCGATGCCTATCCGCGCCGCAGTGATTTCTACCGGCAACAACTGATCAGCTTCCTGCTGCTCTGCCGCGAGAACAAGATAGATCCGCTGGGCATCACCGGTTCATACGGTGGCGCCTTCGGTCAGACCCAGTTCATCCCTTCCAGTTTTCGCGAGTACGCGGTTGACTACGACAACGACAACCGGCGTGACGTCTGGAGTTCAGTCCCGGACGTCCTGGCCAGCATCGCCAACTATCTGCACCGTTACAAATGGAAGTTCCAGGCCCCGATCTATATGGATATCGGTAAAGAACTGAAAGATGAAAGACTAACTGCCGCCTACAAGAAAGGCCGCAAAGGCTTGCTGCCCTGGCAAGAAGTCGCGAAGGTCCAAAAAGTACCGATGGCCCCAACCCCCGATAACCGCAAGGTGACCATCGTCGGCCTCGAACTCAAGGACGGCACCATGCGCTACCTGGCCGGATACCCCAACTTCCAGGCCATTACCAAATGGAACAACTCAAACCGTTACGCAATGGCGGTAACGGAACTGGCCGACAGATTTCGGGATTAACCCGGATCAGAGCAACCACAGCTCTCTTCCTCATCCAGGCATTCCGCACATAGCCTGCGGTCTGAGAGGTCGCTCCAGGTAAGATTGTCGGAGGTTACTTCCCTGTTGCACAGATCGCAGATCTCAACCAACCTATCTTTTTTATCAATCATTCCAGCAAGTTAGATGACTACAGACTATCCAGGATCTTTCTGACCAGATTACCGTCAGCCGATCCTCCGAAGTTGGTCATGATCGGCTTCATGGCCTGCATCTTATTGGCGAAATCATCCAGGTTGATATTCTTTTCAATCCAGGCCCGGATCTCCGTCTCAGTCGCCTGACTGGGCAAAAACCCTTCCAGAATCTGCAAGTAATCAGAGCTTGCATTCCCGCTCAGTTTCAGCATCTCATTTTCAGATTTGACCAGCTTGCGGATAACCGCCTGCACCTCCTGGTCCGTAAGCTCTTTTCTGGGCTGACGGGCAAACTCGCCAATAATTATCCGCAGGGTCGAGATCTGAACCTCGTCCCTGGCCAACATCGCTTTTTTCAGATCGGCCTGGATATCTTCCTGTAAACTCATAATCTATCCTCTTGTAACTATGCTGATTTATCAATTATATCGTCTGTTCTCTATAAACTACTGCTCCTGACCAGCGGGAACAAAACGCCGTTCGTTTGCGGCACAATACCACTATATGATCTGATGATTTCTAACGGAATAGCCCGACCAACTGTAAAGTCAGGACCAACAGCCCGGATCAATGATCTTGTTTCTGACCGCAAAACGGAAAAGAGACATAGGGG
>CBDVDF010000031.1:0-9441 GCA_965372675.1 uncultured Desulfobacterales bacterium | reverse complement strand
GTCTACTGTCTCTGTCTTCAATCAGCCGAGGATCATTCTTTCTGGCCAAATTCATCGTCCTGATCGTCCAACCGTCCATTTATGACCCTGTGAACACCCCCAATCACTCACCACCACTGCCTTCCCTCCTTTTTCTGCTGTCCGATTAAGTTAATGGCAGTTTCGCCCACCTTTTCGCCGGTTATTTCCGAATCAAAATCCAGACAGAAGACAGCTGATTATGTCTGAAACAATCAGGGTGTATCGCGTGACAGCCTGTTCCTGTTGAGTTGTAGGGTAGGGCGTTACGAAATCACCCATTAGACGGGGCGGTTCTTTACCCCGGCACAGGGTAGCTTTCTCACACGGCCACTGTTTTTATTGATTCCATTTCCTGTACCAAGTCGATAACAATTTAGAATCTGAATATCTTGGTTGGTTTCTTATGCTGTGGGGTCGGGAAGAACTCACAACTGTTGTGATGCTTGGTAAGGCGAATAATGCAGGACGGATAGAGAATGACTACCTCTGGGGACGCCAGTTTTATATGCGAGGAATCAGGCATTTAGCTTGGTTCCTCTTTTTTTGTTCTGAAGATAGTGGCTCGTCTTGATGGCTTTTAGTTTCCAGCCACATCAAGATCGGGGAGTATTATCTAATACTAATCTCACATTTCCTATATATTCTGCTCGTTTCGGACCTCGCATATAGAAACCCACTCAATATATATATTAAATTTATCCACTCTAGGACGCTATTTGTCCTACCCACTGCGATAGAATGAGTTAGAACCAGAAAAGTCAGGAGGTGAGCCATGATGGCAGTTAATTTAGAGAAATACCCAAAGCGCTCATTTCGCAATTCCTGGTCGCACAATGAGGAATTGTGAAGTTCGGGGGTAAGTGACTTCTAATCATCAGTTGCAGAAACAAAAACTTCTTCAGGATATCAGTTAGGGCAAGGGTTCCAAGCATATAGCCTGGAACCCTTTTTTTATGCAGCGGACTTATTTGATTCGATTTGACTTAAACGGATAGTGCAACCTGCACTAGGTGATCATCCTCCTCACGAACAAATAGTCACACCTGACAGGGCATCTTCGGCATTCTCGAAATCTGTGGCTCTAGGCGGACGACCGTGTGCCTTGTCCAGATTGCCCCTGAACCGGGTTGCATAAAAAATCAGTACCTTTTTGACTTTACTCCAGGATGTTTTATCCTTTTCCTTTCTTTCCGGATTGGCGGAGTACTGTTCGACAAGGGCTCCAAGTCGCGCACCAGTTATTGAGTCAAGCATTTCAACCTCAAGGGCACCATCGGCAAGCTTAACACTACGAAACAGTCCCTTTTTTGCCTTTGTGGAATATACGTTTGTAATGGCTATACGGATCTCCATGACACCCGGTCCCGGTTTGTCGACCACGGGGTAGTCGGGTTCCAGCGCGCCGATGATGGCCTTCTCGAAGGAATAAGTTGTTGCCATTAAGTCAGCGGGGCTGATCCCCTTATATTCGGAATCCGGTGCAATAAAAATCTCGATGGGATGGATCATGATCTTGCTGTAATTTTTAATTTCAACTCCGGGGGCCCAATATATCAGGGCTCCTTTGCGGTCCTTATCTGCTTCGAACTGCGGGTATTCGCCCAGAAACCCGGAATATTTTTCGGCGCTGAAGGCCTGTCCGGAGCAAACCAGCAGGGACATTAATGAAACAATAGTAACAGCTAGCATCTTTGTTGAGGTTCTCATGCTACATTCTCCTTTGTACTTTGATCAGTTAACTGATGGCCTCTTTCTTCTCTTCAGGTTCTTACGGATTTTTCACGTTCACGATCATAAACCTATACTCATTGCACATAATCTCATATATGTCAGGGCAAGCACAAGCCGAAAAGGATAGCCTGACGGTATCTGCTACCTCACCTTATTTTAATGCGGATAGATATGGCAGTGAAAAATAGCAAAGTCAGAGCTGACTACATGCCGCCGCAATATGAAGAAGCCGAAAGATGTGTGCTGGGATCAATATTGCTACAACCTGATGCTTTTGAAATGGTTCTGTTTTGGCATTTAAATCTTCTTTGTTGAATTCAGAGATTTATTGGCGCTAACCGAAAAAACGCCCGCCCAAATTATTACAGTTGAACTGGGCTCAGATTCTAAAAATCCTTTTTGCCAATATTGTCTATTCCCAATTTGAGTTTTCGAATGTTCAGCTTTCGCATCGAAAGTTCTGATTATGACCCGATTTTTAAAAAAAGTTGATTTTTTTATCCGCGCGGACCTAAGATGATATGTAGACGATCATATGGATAAGAAGAATCAACATTATTTAGTTACGAAGTTTTGAGGGGTACAGAAAAAGGGAGAGACCAAAACTTGTCGCGATCTGGATAGTCAAGAGCGTCAGTTTTATGCAATTAACATAAGTAGAGAGTTGATCGGCCTGATTCCGGAGTTTGCTGGTTAATCTGTAATCAATAAGTGGTGCAATATTATAACCGCTTAATATTTCAACAATATGTTGGGATAAAAAAAGGAGATTCACAATGAGGAAATTTAATCTAAAGTCTTTACTATTAGCCCTGTCTCTGCTGTTAGTGATGGGTTTTAGTTCTGCTGCCCAGGCAGAATGGCATCACGGCATCGGTACCGGCTTCGGCGCGAGGAACTATGATGGAGATATTGAGTTCTATGTCAGCGGCGCTCCGAACGACACTGTTAAACTCGAAGTCGAACTTGAACCGGATGACTTTACGGATATGATGGAAAGCGCTATCGGATTCGCCGGCTATTCCACCGATGGAACATGGGTGATCCAGTACTCCCTCACCTCTTTCGAGCTTGAGGAAACCTGGGTTGTACCCGTCGTTGGCTTTACTACTCTCAACTTCGAATATTTTTCTGCCGAAGCGACGGTCGGTTACAACCTGGTCAGATCACCCTCCGTGGTCTTCGGAGTGCTTGGCGGTGTCCGCATGATCGACCATGAATACACAGCGAGAGGAGTAATCATCAGTAGAACAGGAGAAGCGGACTGGGTCGATGGACTGTTGGGGGTAACCCTGAATTTCCCCTTCACGGATAAAGTGAGCTGGAATAACCGTCTCGATGGCGGCTTCGGCGGTTCCGAAGGTACGATCAATTTTGCCACCGGGATCGGTTGGCGTTTCGCTAAGAACTGGTCAACCGGCTTTAATGTGAAATATACCGCGGTTGAATATGAGGACGGCACTGTAGGTAATCCTAACTACTACCTATACGATGTCGACGAGACAGCGGTAAGTGTGAACATCGTCTACAACTGGTAACAGACAAAGGCGGTCTTGGGGTCGACAGGGCAGCATCCTTCATCCTCTGCCTGATATTCCCAAGGCCGCCTTTTTTGTATTCATTAAGGACCTTCTGAAAAACTATTTAGAAGAAAGTTTGCAACATTGAAAGAGGGAAGATAAAGACCCCTATTTTATATATCCAACCAGAAGCCTAAAGAAATATAGTTCTCGTAATACTGGAAAAATTCTCCGATGGGTACGCGCCCTTCATAATATTCAACCCCCAACCTGGCGCGGCGACCGGCGGAATTGATTTCCATTCCAATCTGCGATGATACGTCAAAATCCCAACCGCTTTCTTCCCAGGATTGAATATCAACGGTAACGTACCAACTAGCAAGGCCTTTCCACACTGTTTTTTCACTAACAAATTCAACGCCCCCTTGAAACCGCCAGGGCTCCATGAGATCTCTATTGCCGAGGTCAAAGCCCCAACCGCTTTCTCCATACAAACGCCACTCTTTGGTCAACAGCCGGCTTACTCCAAGCATCAATTCCTGCCGTGTATAGCCTATGCGAGTTACGCCGGTATTTTCGATATATTCGTCCCCTAAATGGCTTGAAGTGTGCAGCAGGCCGATCTTATACAGCCAATCATTATCCGGGGCAGCGGTCAGGGTAAAACCGTAATTGCCGTCCCAGCCGATGTTATCAAGACTGTTCTCAATATCGAATATCGCATCAATACTGGCTATAACGTTAAGCTGCCAGCCATGGTCAGGGTCACAGTTGCTCGCCACCCGAAAAATACCAATATTACCCCCGGACTTGAGGTAAAACCGGCTATCTCCGACATTGGGGATTTTCGACTCGGTGTAATCCAGGTATTGGATACTGAAACCTACCCGATGTGGATCTGCTATGTTGAAGGGATATAAATCTCCTTGGGGAAACAGGTACACAACCCGATCTTCGGATATTTCAAACGACTTAACTTCAAAATTGTTAGAAGGCTGATTTTTTTGTTTTTCATCTGGGCATATAGTCTCACCGGATGCCTGCTCATTTTTGGCCTGACTTATGGTTGGCGGGGCCAATAAACAAATGCCAAACAAAACAAGTATATATATTCTTAGCAACATTTCACAGTTAGGAGTTTAGGTTGTTCTTATACTTTTTTATAGTTTTACAATCATATTGCATAAATAAAAAATTAGACACAAACATCAATTTGATGAATTATTGCATGGAGAAGAAAAAGCAGTCCCAGGAGATAAAGGCCACTTCAAAGCCTCTCGCAAAAAAGAGCTTCTCACACAGGGGATATTCTGTGGAATTTTAGATAAAGCCAGCAGAAATACACCCTTATCCAGCTCTCAAAAAAAGAGAAATTATAAACTGTCCAAAGCAAGAGCTATTGTCGAACATCCCTTTCAGGTTATTAAATGCCAGTGGAGAAATAGATCAGGGCGAGGGAAAGGAGGATCTTGCTGGCTATCTGAAGTTTTTCCATTGGTCACCTGATTTAGCAGAACGGCATTTGCGTATTTTGCCATACTTCTTTGACCTATGTCATGTGGAACGGGTTGCGATGTCAATTGTTTGGGTGAAAGGGGACATAACTGGACAAATCCCCCGCTTCAATGTTAGATTAATGCAATTAATTATCGTTAAGTGTATTTGCGAGCCATACCTCGCACCAACTACTGAACCAACAGGAGTTGATCTTGTACACAGCGGAAAAGGGGGCGGCGGACCCTCATTCGGAAGCCGTCACCGGGAAAAACTTGAAAACAGGTCAGCATTTGCCCCCTTTCTTCAGCATGAATACAGGGAACCTTTTCCTTGTTCTTGTCTTTGTCGTTCTTTATATCATCAGCACCCAAAATTATCTGCTGTTTCACAGCCTCGTAGAACTGGTCAGTGTTGTGATCGCTGTCAGCATATTCAGCTTGGCCTGGAATACCCGGCGTTACCTTGATAATTCTTTCCTGTTGTTTGTCGGGGTCGCCTATCTCTTTATCGGCGGACTGGACCTTCTCCACACCATTGCCTATAAGGGCATGGGGGTATTGGCTGACTCCACGGCAAATCCGGCAACCCAGCTCTGGATCGCGGCCAGATACTTGCAGAGTTTCTCACTTCTGGTGGCGCCTTATTTCCTCTACCGCAGGATAAAGCCCTCCAACCTGCTTGTTGTTTACGGGTCTATATCCGCTTTGCTGGCAGCCTCGATAATGTTGTGGAAGGTTTTCCCTGACTGCTTTATAGATGGCCAGGGCCTCACCGCCTTCAAGATAAACAGCGAATATTTAATATCCCTGCTCCTTCTCTGCAGTATAGCTTTATTTATCAGGAACCGGGGGAGATTCGAACCTGATAAATTCCAGTGGTTCATCCTGGCGATCTTTTTCACCATGGCGTCAGAGCTTGCATTTACCTTTTATGTCAGTGTCTACGGATTCTCAAACCTTATCGGCCATTTCTGCAAACTGATCTCGACCCTGTGTATCTATCGAGCCCTTGTCGTTTCGGGTTTGAGAAACCCATATGATGATTTAAAGAGGAACAATGAGCGCTTGGCATCATTACTGGCAAACAGTACGGAAGCCATTTATTGCATCGAGCTTCGGAGGCCGTTGGATATCAACCTCCCGGAAGAAGAGCAGATCGACCACATTTACAAATACGCCTTTGTTTCGGAGGCCAACGATGTCTGGGCCAGGATCGCGGGACTTGAACATGGAGAAGAGCTGATAGGATCAGACCTTGAAGAAATAATGCCCCGTTCCAACCCTCAGAACATGGATTTCTGTAAAGAAATGATCCGGGCCCGATACAGGTTAAGCGATTTTGAAACTGTTGAAGAGTATAGAACCGGTGTCAAGATATATGCCACCAATTATGTTAACGGGATCATAGAGAACGGGCATCTTCTGAGGATTTGGGGCACGGGGCGTGATATTACGAAGCAGAAGCGGGTCGAGAAAGATCTGAGAATGAAGGAGAACGCCATCGCTTCGTCACTGAACGGGATAGGGATCACCGATCTGGGGGGAAGGATAACTTATGTAAATGATGCCCTGGTCAGGATGTGGGGTTTCGATAGCAGTGATGAGATTCTCGGAAGACAGCTGCCCGAATTCTGGGAGGGTGATGGGGGATTTGCAACCATCAAGGCCTTGCAGGAAGAAGGACATCACCAGGGTGAAGATACCGGAAAAAGAAAGGATGGCTCGTTATTCGACGTTCAGTTCGCTGCAAATATAATCGAAGAAGAGGATGGGAATCCCGCCTACATGTCTGCCTCGTTCCTCGATGTGACCAGCCAGAAACAGACCGAAAAAGATCTCAGCCACCTGGCCGGCCGGCTGATCACTGTGCAGGAGGAGGAACGCAGGCGTCTGGCCAGGGAACTGCACGATGATCTGACCCAGCGGTTGGCTGAACTGGCGATCAATGCCGGTAAACTGAAAATGGAGGCGGCCTGCTCCAGTGATGCCGCCATTGTTCTTGAGTCGATGCAGCATAAACTGGTCAAGGTCTCGGAAGATGTGCATGCTATTTCCCGGCAACTGCATCCTTCGATCATTGAGGACCTCGGCCTGGTCGACGGTTTGTCGTCAGAATGTGACAACTTCGCCAGACGCACCGATATTCAGGTCAACTTCGAACATGATAACTTCCCGGAGAAGCTCCCGCATGATATTGCCATTTGCCTGTTCAGGATTGCACAGGAAGGGTTGCGCAATGTCGGCAAGCATGCACAGACTGATGGAGTTCAGGTCAGGTTGACCAGGGAGAACGGCGAGATATTGCTGGTGGTAAGTGACGACGGAACAGGTTTTGATCCGCAGGTTGTCAGAAAAAAACCGGGCCTGGGGTTGGCGAGTATGCGGGAAAGGATCCGGCTTGTCGGCGGCACCTTGGCCATCAATTCCCGGCCGGGCCAAGGCTGCGAGGTCAGGGCCTGGTTAAAATACAATTAGAGTAAGATCTGTAGGGCTGTGATCATGAAAAAAACACGCGTTCTGCTGGCCGACGACCATAAATTCATTACCGAAGGGCTTAAGGGTATTCTTGAGCCTGAATATGAGGTAGCCGGGATAGTAGAGGACGGACAGGCGTTGGTCCGGGAGGCGAGAAGGCTGCAGCCCGATGTGATCGTGGTCGATATTTCCATGCCGAAACTGAACGGTATCGAGGCGGTCAGAAAAATTAAGGAGGAGGGTAGCGAGGCCAAAGTTATTTTCCTGACCATGCACCCGGACGTTACCTATGCTTCAAGGGCGCTTGAGGCAGGCGGCGATGGCTTTGTCCTTAAACATTCGGCTCCGGAAGAACTCCTGGTCGCCATTGAAAAGGCGCTCGACAACAAGACATTTATAACCGAGTCAGTCGCTGATGAACTGGACACCACCACCCACTCCCGGCAGGATCCCATCCGTAAACTCACCGGGCGGCAACGGGAAGTGCTGCAGCTGCTGGCGGAAGGTCATTCTGCCAGGGAAATAGGCGACCTTCTCTTCGTTTCACCCCGAACGGTTGAATTTCACAAGTACAAGATCATGGAGGAGCTGGGGATCCACAACAGCGCCGAACTGGTCCATTATGCGATCAAGACAGGTCTGGTGGGGATATAAGTTCGCTCTGCCCCAAGGTCACTTCCTTCGGGGCGCTTACAGCGCCTCGCGATGACGCGATTTTGTCATTGCGAGGAGGCCGGAAGGCCGACGCGGCAGATAAGTGATCAACGGGAGACATCGATCTATTATTCATTATATTCCAAGCCACCTGTGGGGAGAGATCGCTTCGTCCTTCGTCCTCGCGATGACGTAAGGCTCGTCTTCGAAGTCGCCTTTGCAGTCGCTTATCTGCGAGCGAAGCGAAGCAGGTAAGCGAACCCAGCGAGACTCCGATCTCGTCATCGGCCGCTCCATCGGTCCTGCACTGTTCCCATCCTTGTTGTTCATTGCCAATTGTTCATTGTATTCGTCCCCTCCATTTCCCCTCCAAAAAAAATCCCCCAGGTTAAAAACTAGTAAATCTTCGAGTATCACCCATAGCCCTCCGGTTGTTAAAAAATAGAAAATGAAAAAGGTTTTAAGCTTTGCAGTTCAATCGGGGTGAATCATGAAACATGGTTGCGTGGTAATAGCCGACATCCACCAGAACATGCTTGAGGGTATCAGGGGGCTGATGGATACCGTATTCGAGACGGTGGTGATGGTAGCCAGCATGGAGTCCCTCCTGGAGGCAACTTCGAAGCTCAAACCGAAGCTGGTCATCCTGGATGTTTCAATGCCATGCCCGGGCGAGTGCAACGTGGTCCAGGAATTCATCAATCAATACCGCGGGACCAAGCTTATAGTCCTGAGTGTCCATGATGAAGCAAATGTTGCTGACAAGATTATCAAGTTAGGCGCCGCAGGTTTTGTTTTGAAGCGTCGGGCGGCAACAGATCTGATCCCGGCGGTTGAAGAGGTTTTAAAGGGGCAGACATACATCTCCCGGATTAATCAAAAGGATAATTAAGTGAAACTTGCAAAAAAGCACTTACAACTCACTGCCCTTGCATTCTTAAGTTTCACATTTCTGACCTCTCTTTTTTCATCGGCCTTTGCCGGTGAGCCTTCCCACAAGGTAGTCATCCAGGTAAGCAGCAGCGATCCAAAAACTCAGGATGTTGCCTTAAACAATGCGGCAAACTTACTGGAACATTATGGCGATGGTAATGTTTCTGTCGAGATAGTTGCATATGGTCCGGGCCTTGGTCTGTTTACAGATAAAAGTGAACATGCCCGCAAAGTCAGGATCCTGGTCAAGCATAAATTTACTTTAAGCGCCTGTTCCAACACCATAGCCGCGATCAAGAGAAAGACCGGAAAGGAGCCGGTCTTGATGGACGGCGTAAGAAAAGTCCCCGCAGGCGTGGCAAGAGTGGTGGAATTGCAGGAGCAGGGCTACTCGTACGTTCGCCCTTAGACAGACTTGGAGATACCTCAATGTATAAATGGATCAAATGTGATCTTCCAAAACTCAGGGCGATGAGCATATCAGGAGAACTGACCTACGATATGCTCCTGAATGCTATTACTGAAATGGAAGATATGGAGAGGCGAAACCCGACAGGTTTTGACCGGTTTGTCGACCTCAGGAAAGTGGAGAAGATTACCATGGATTCGGA
>CBDVDF010000030.1:0-9569 GCA_965372675.1 uncultured Desulfobacterales bacterium | reverse complement strand
TCTTTGAATAAAGTTGCTACGGCAACATATTGAAATTAATGAGAAATATTATGGATTATGGGGAGGTGCGGGGCAAGAAATACAGACAGATAAATCACATTATTGTAATAATAACAAAAGAGACTATCACAAAAACGTGACAAGTTTGATTTGGTCCAGGGTGGTATTTTCAGTTACAGGCGTGCTTCTGGCCGGTGCAGAAAATGATAGAATGAGACAGGTGCTTTTCAGATCTTTCAGAAGTGCGCCTGACATTCTTGAGGCGTCACCCGAGATATATTCAAACTCCGGAGTGCTGCAGAAGATGTGATGTGGGTAAACCTGCGATCAGGTTAACTTTCGTTAACGGCCACTCGCGCCATGGCCACATTTATCGAAGTCGAGTCATCGAATGAAATGTTCTGTAGTGAGGTGCTGATACATTTGGGGCAGCATTTGACGCTTTTCTTGCCATGGGGAGTGTTGACCCAGATCCTGGTATCATGGCAATCTCCGCAATAAACAATGTTGCAGTTATCGCATCTCACGGTCGTGGTCCGGACCTGACATTCGCATTTCTCGAAGTTTCTACCAAACTCGTTCATCATAGATCCTTTTAATAACTATTATCATTTAAGTATTTGAATTTACAGAGATATTAATCTCTGTAGTTCGTAAGGTCAAGGAGAGTTTGAAAGCCTCCAAAACGGCTGTAAGCGTTGATATATTTGCCTGGATGTTATAGGCTCAGCAAATAAGGAAGACCTTTGAGTTTTAAACAAAACGTGCTCGGCAAGATCGAAAGCCGAGGCTCAAAAGGAGAGCAATTTGTTCAATAGATATTCTTTGTTAAAAACATTTATGCTCGCTCTGCTTGCAACCATTTTCCTGTCCGCTTGTGCCGTTAAAAAAGACGCTCACTCTGAGCGGAAAGTTGCTCTGGTGATCGGCAACAGTTCCTATTTATATACTCCTATGCTGGCCAATCCTGTCAATGACGCGCGTGCTCTGGCAACAGCTCTGCGGGAACTGGATTTTGAGGTATTGGAGGGATTGGATCTCGATGGGGCCGCCATGCAGGCAGCCCTTGATTCTTTCAACGACAGCCTTAAAGGAGCTAAAGCCGGTCTTTTTTATTACGCCGGGCACGGCATCCAGGTCTCGGGACGGAATTTTCTGGTGCCGATCGATTCCAATTTTGATGAGTCTCTGGTTGCCCGCAAAGGCAGCCTGGAATCACGGATGTTGCTTCTCGATAATGTCCTGGAGGTCATGGATCGCGAACCCAGGGTTAATCTGGTATTTCTTGATGCCTGTCGGGACAATCCACTGGTGGCCGGACTGGCTATTGCTTCGAACGGCAAAGCCAGCCGGACCATCGACCAGTACAACGAAAGAGGGATCAAGATCAGTGCGGCTAAACTTCAGAGAGGTCTGGCCCAGGTCAAGGCACGTTACAGCCGCAACATGTTCATTGCTTATGCCACTCAGCCTGGCAATGTCGCCCTTGACGGAGATGGGGTGAACAGTCCCTTTACTTCGGCCCTCCTCTCGCATATCAGAACTCCGGATCTGGAAGTGCGGTCTCTGCTGACCGAGGTCAGAAAATCAGTAATGGCTGAAACCGATAACAGACAGGTCCCTTGGGACCATGCCTCCCTGACAGAGAAATTCTTTTTCAAACCGATAAAAAAGACCAGAGCAGTTGCTCCTCCTCCCTGACGGAATTGACCATCATGCAGAAATCAAAATGGCTTTTATCGCTTTTCTTTGCCTTTGTCGCCATCGGTTTTTTAGTGACCCCTGGTGTATCTGCCAAGGTGCTTGATCTGCCGGTAGCTCTCAATCAGCTGACGGCAGAGATCCCTGCCGGCCGAAACCTGGCCTTTGTCGGGATTGACGACCTGCAGGGTAGAAGATCAGCTCTGGGTCTTCTGGCAATGCGGCAGATGGAACCCGGGCTGATCAGGATATGCAAGGAGAGGGGCATAAAACTGCTTGAGAGAGAAGGCTTACAGTTGATCATTGACGAGTGGAAGCTGGAGATGTCCGGGATCACTGCCAGTGACAAGGGCGCCCAAACTCTCCTGGGGGCGGATTTCATAATCACCGGCAATGTCAGTACCGATGGCGATCAGGTGGATATATATCTGCGCTCCCTGAGCCTTGAGGACGGCAGGGTGATCAGCTCAGCCAAGGTTCGTCAGCCCCGCGGGATTTTTGGTGATGCTGGTGTGGCCAAGGGGGCTTCTTTGGAGAATAAGGGGCAAGGTCTTTCCCCTGAGCAAGCTAATTATGCTGAAAGTTCCGACGGTAAGCTCAAGTTGTGGACCTCGGCTCACGAATATCGGATCGGCAGTCGGCTGACCGTGTTTTTTCAGGTTGCAGCACCCTCTTATGTAACTCTGATCGATGTAATGCCGGATGGTGAAAAAACGGTTATCTTCCCCAATCCGTATCAGCCAAATAATTTCTGCCAGCCGGGGATCACCTACCAGGTGCCTTCTGCAGATGGCTCCTTTGTTGCCGAGGTCACCGGTCCGGCTGGCACCGATCGGATAATGGCAGTTACTTCAAAAGGTCCTGATCTTGACAAGGCCCTGGTCAACAGCCGCGGGATCAAGCTGACCAGAAGTATTGTCGATACGACCGAGAGAAGGGCTATTATCTCGATTAAGATCAAATAGTGGGACCAAGTTTACAGGGATAAAAAAAGGTGCCCCGCAAATGCGGTGCCCCTTTTTCAGTTTATCAGATGAGCTTCTAAAAGCTGACCGATCCTCCTATCTCGAAACCATGGATGAAGGTTGTCCGGTCCGAGTCATCGAAGTTGAAATCATAACCGACCTTGACGCCACGGTAACGGACATTAAAACTCAAGTTGTCGGTTGCCGCCCACTGCATACCCATATTGATATCCAGCATGCTGGCCTGTTGATCGGAATCTTTGACACTGTTTAATTCATGTTCAAAGTTTCCGAATCCCAGAAGAAAATTGGCAAAGGCGTTAACGCTGCCGGTTGAGTTAACAGGTGAAGAGAAACCGTAGCCAAGTTCAAGGAAGTTATATTCATACTCTCCTGAAAAGCTCAATGGTCCAATTACAAAGTATTCATCAAGGTGCATCCAGCGGTATCCATATAAAAGATAAGCACGGCTCTTATCCCAAAGGTTGTGTCTGGCTAGGAGTTCCAGGTCTTCTCTACCTACGTCAATGGTTGTTACAAGAAACGCACCTGCACCAGTATGGAGGGTCATTTCAATATCACCATCGCCAGTATAGCCGGTCAGGATAAAATCGAATTTGTCGGACCAGTTTGGGTTATACCTAGCAGTAAGCCCATAAAAATCAATATCCATAGTCTGGCTTTTTGTAGAGATCGTGCCTGGGATGTAAGCAGAGACATCTTGATACTTGGATTTCCAGAGTCTGGGAGTGATGGTCCACTGGCTGCCGTCTTCTTCTGCGGCGAAAACCTGGAACGGAGTTAGCAGGAATGTCAAAAGCAAGATCGTGGAGCAGTTAACAGCCATTTTACCTTTCATGATTTTCCTCCCCTTGTTCAATTGGTTTGCTCATTTAATCGTCGAAGTCACCGGCCGGCCCTTTGTCTGTATCCATTTCAGCGGCCATGGCGGCGATCTTATCCCCGGTCCAGTTGGCCGGGTCCTCTGTCCTTTCACATTTGGGACCAAGATCGTGGGAGCCGGCTTTGAGGATGGCACCAATAGCCAGAGGGGCGGTATCCTCGGCATTGAAGACATTGACCAGAAGGTTGTAGACAAAGTCTTCGACTCTCTTGGCCATTCGCTCCCGCACTGATTGCTGCTGGGCCATGATCCTGTTTTCAAAAAGCAGGTTGAGGTTTTTGTAACTGCCGCCTTTCCAGCCTTTTTCGGCCGCAGTGTCCTGCATTTCCTGCCAGAGGGTCTCGGTAACTCCCTCTGTTTTGACTTTGATGAAATTACCATCAGGGTCGAGGATGGCATTGCCGTATTCATTAACTTCAAGTCCCCAGGAGATCATCTGCAGAGCGGTCGCTACGTTGGCCTTGGTACTTCTGGTTTGTGAGGCAATGGCCCGCAGTCGGTCGGAATCATTGCCAGAGGTGCCATGCTGGGCTCCGGAGATACCGTAGGCGGTCAACTTTTCATGGATCTCGGCCGTAAGTGCGACTTGGATTCCCTCGCCACTGGCCTCGATGCCGTGGGTGGTGCCGTTATTCAAGGCGATCCAGTCCGGGAAGATATTATGGGCATTAAGACCCTGGATCAGGAAAAGGGCTTCAGCTGAAGACGAGAGCCCCTCGCTGCCCTTGATCTCACCAACTTCGGTTTCTAGACCGGCCCAGTCAGGGACAAACTGGCAGAGGGAAAGGTTGGCCAGTAAATTTTTGTCATCGGGCATATGGGAGGCATCGATGGCAATGGAAGTGATACCGGCTTCAAAGATCGACGGGATCTCTACCTTGGCGAATTCCAGATCCGCCTCTTTTTTGATCCCGTAATGATCGGCGTGGATGGCCACCGGTACCGTAATATTCATTTCGTTGCAGAGGGCATCGACCTGGCGGGCCATGTTCCAGTAATTGGTAGGGCAGTATGCCTTGGCACCACCTTCGGAACGGGCGATCTCGATGATGATCGCGGCGTTGGCCCGCTGGGCGGCCTGGAGAGCGCCGCGGATCACCAGATGGTTGCGGCCGTTAGCGGCGATGGTCATCGCTTTGCCCTTGGCCAGCAGGGCCCGATCGATCACCTTGCCGCTGACCAGCAGGGCTTGAGAGTTCGGAAAGAGTTTAACGATATTGGGCGGTCGGCCGATAGCAAGGGCCTTGTCGAAATCTGCTGACGACACAGACATGATGATCCTCCATTGGGAATTTGTAGTTTTTTGTAATAATTTCTAGCATTTAATGGTAAACGAATAGTCAGAGGCGGTTGAAGATATTAGCCGGCTTCCCGCCTCTATTAAGGAATGATACTATAACTGAATTCAAAGTATAAACAAATTATCATGACGGCCTGTTTGTTAGTTTGGAGATAAAGATGAATGATCTGAAATTTAAGGCCCTGGTGGTCAGGGAAGATAGCCGGGGCGGTTATCTGAGAGCGATCGAGGATAGATCTGTCAACGACCTGCCGGCTGGTGAGGTCCTGGTCCGGGTCGAGTATTCATCCTTGAACTATAAGGATGCCTTGTCTGCGAGCGGCGGTAAGGGGGTGACCAGAAGATACCCCCATACTCCCGGGGTAGATGCAGTCGGCCGGGTAGTCGAGAGCTCTGATCAGCGTTTTGTCACCGATGATCGGGTCCTGGTCTGTTGTTACGATCTTGGCATGAATACGTCCGGCGGTTTCGGCCAGTATATTCGGGTGCCCGGGAGCTGGGTAATGAAATTGCCGGCTGGTCTATCGACGCGGGAAAGTATGATCTACGGCACCGGTGGCTTCACCGCCGCCCATTCGGTCTGGAAAATGATCCGGCAGGGAGTACGACCGGCAGACGGAAAGGTGCTGGTGACCGGCGCCAGTGGCGGGGTAGGGTCTTTCAGCGTCGGGATCCTGGCCCGCGAGGGCTTCACGGTTACGGCGGTTAGCGGTAAAGAGAGTGCCCGGCAATTTCTCACCGATCTGGGTGCGGCCAAGGTCGTAGCGCGTCAGGAAGTAACGGACAAGTCAGGCAGAATGATCCTCAAGGGCCGTTGGGCCGGGGTCATCGATACTGTCGGTGGAGAGATTCTCTCAACTGCCATCAGGGCGACCCGTTATGGAGGGGTGGTGACCTGTTGCGGTAATGTCGCCGACCCGGAATTCAGCGCCAATGTTTTCCCTTTCATTTTACGGGGGGTGTCGCTACTCGGTATTGATTCGGCCGAATGCCCGATGGAGTTGCGGGAAGAGATCTGGCAGAAGATCGCCGATGACTGGAAGCTGCCGCAGCTTGAAGATATTTGCACCGAGATCAGCCTTGATCAACTTGACGGGGCCATCGAGCGGATGCTCAAGGGCGCGGCACGGGGCCGGGTGGTGGTCAGGTTGTGGGACTGACCGCACCTGAAAGTAAAAAGTAAAAAGGTAAAAGTACGGTTGTTACGATCAAAAAAGATATCTCTGGCGTAGAGGCGCGACCAAAGGAGATAGCGAAGACTTCGAGTCCCCGTGGGGGATTCGACAACTCCTGCGCGGAGAGATCGCCGCGTCGCACCCCAAGGGCACTTCCTTCGGGGCGCCTGTGGCTCCTCGCGATGACATGAAATTCGTCTTCGAAGTCTTCGCTTATCTGCGAGGCGCGAAGCAACGAAGCAATCTCTTCCGGGAGTTGGTCAGTCGAGTAAACGAAAATGGAATAACAATGAAATTTCAAACAGACCCATATCTGGCTGAACTGCGGGAACTACTTGATGCCAATGAGGAAAAATCCCTCTCTCCATTGGCGAGCAGGAGCAGAGATGCGGTCAGGCGCAGCCAGGAGGGTAAGGCCGGTCATCGGCAGGCCTATTCCGTTGATACGGACCGGATCCTTAATTCCCGCGCCTATACCCGCTATATAGACAAAACCCAGGTCTTTTATATGATCGCCAACGATCATATAACTCACCGGGTCCTGCATGTTCAGCTGGTTTCCAAAATCTCCCGGACCATCGGCCGCTTCCTCGGTCTGAACGAAGACCTGATCGAGGCCATCGCCCTGGGTCATGATATCGGTCATCCGCCGTTTGGTCATGATGGCGAGACCCTGTTGTCTGACCTCTGTGTCGAACATGGTCTGCCGCCCTTCCACCATAATATCCAGTCGGTGATCTTCCTGGACCGGATCGAAAGGGAGGGCAGGGGCTGGAATCTGAGTCTCCAGACTCTGGACGGCATTCTGTTTCACGACGGAGAAAGTTATAAGGATGAATTGCAGCCCTGCCGGCAGAGGGATTTTGAGACTCTCGACCGGGTCGTGAATCAGGAAGCAGATGTCCTGGCTGAGGGTATGGCCATGCCGATGACCCTGGAGGGGTGCCTGGTCAGGTTATGCGATACTATCGGTTACATCGGCCGGGACATCGAGGATGCCATTGAATTGCAGTTGATCAATCGGGATGATCTGCCAGCCGAATGTGTTGAAATTCTCGGCAACACCAATGGCACTATCGTCTATCGCCTGGTCGCCGATCTGATCAGGAACGGCTGCCGGGAGGACCGGATATTTTTCAGTCCGACCATCGCCACGGCCCTGAAAGGCCTGAAGAAGTTCAATTATGAGCAAATTTACCTGAATCCTGTTATTAAAAGGAGCTTTGCTGATATCCGGGACTGTTACCGGGTTCTTTTTGAATTATATCTGGACGATCTCCGCCAGGAAAACCGCAGTTCGGTGATCTATCTTGAGTTCCTTGACCGGATGAAAAATGATTACCTGGACAATAATCTGCCGGCGGCGATAGTCCGTGATTTTATTGCCGGCATGACCGATGACTATTTTATGACCCGGGCCGGTTTGGCGGGCTGCACGATACCCGTCAAAATATCCAGGCCGCAAACGGAAAGATAACTTGGGCGATAAGAAAAAAACATCGCAGAGAGGCAGGCTGTTGGACAGAGTCGCTCTGAACCTCTCGATCCCGGGCCGGTTTAAGAAATTCCTGCCAGGTGAAAACTCCTTGATGGTGATCATCGCCTCCGCTATCGGGGTGACGGCCGGGCTGGCCAATATCGTTTTTCGTACCGTAACCGAGTTTGTCCATGAAATGATCTTCTTGCCCGGGCAGGAGATAGTCCAGCAGGGTGGTTGGCATATTCTGCTCCTGCCGTTGATCCCGATGACCGGTATGGTCTTGCTGATCCCCCTTTCGCTGATGTTCCCCGGCAAGGTCAACGGTTACGGATTTACCAAATTTCTCAAAAAGGTGAATCTGGAAGGCGGGGTGGTCAAGTTCCGCAATGTGGTGATCAAGATAATTTCCACTGCCCTGACCATCGGCACCGGTGGCTCGGCCGGGGTCGAGGGACCGATCGCCCAGGTCGGCGGTGCTCTGGGCTCCCAGTTTGGCCAGTTCTTCAGGGTTTCCGGGGTCAGGATGAAGGTCTATGTCGCCGCCGGTTGCGCCGGCGGGGTGGGGGCGATGTTCAACGCCCCGATCGCCGGGGTCTTTTTCGCTTCCGAAATAGTCCTGCTCGGCACCTATGAGATCTCTTCATTCTCCGCCCTGGTCATCTCATCGGCGATGGCCACCGTTATTTCCCGGGCCTATTACGGGGAGTCACCTGCATTTCCGATCCCTGATTATCATCTGGTCAATCCTCTGGTCGAGATCCCCCTCTATATCCTGATGGGGGTGATCATCGGCATTATTGCCGTGATCCATATCAAAATTTTCTACGCGGTTCGGGATCGCTTCGCCGGGATCAAGATGCACCCTCAGCTCAAGCCGATCTACGGGGCCTTTCTGATCGGTGCGATTGCGATCTTCTTCCCGCAGATCATGGGTGACGGCTACCCTTACATTGAGCAGGTTCTGAACGGTCATGGTCTGATCGGGGTAATGTTGGCCCTGATCCTCCTGAAGATAATCGCCACCGCTATTACTCTTGGCTCCGGCGGTGCCGGCGGGGTCTTTGCCCCGGCTCTTTTCATCGGCGCGGTGATCGGCGGCGCTTTTGGCGGGGTGGCCCATGATCTTCTGCCCTCTTATACTGCCAACCCCGGGGCCTATGCAGCGGTAGGGATCGGGGCTTTTCTGGCGGCGTCTACCCATGCCCCGCTTACTGCCATCTTCCTACTCTTTGAGATGACCGGTAATTACCTGATCATCATTCCGATCATGCTCTCCAGTATTATCGGTACCGTCGTGGCCACAAAACTTAATCCTGATTCTATCGACACGGTCGATTTCACCCGTGAAGGGATCGATATCCATGAAGGGATGGAGATGGCGATCATGAAAACGATCAAGGTCGGGGCAGTAATGAGTGAGGATGTTGATTTTATCAGCGAGAAGGCCAATATCAACCAGCTATTAACCATCTTCCGGATGGCCGAGCACAGCTTTTATTTCCCGGTCATTGACGAGTCCGGCCGGATGACCGGCATAATTTCGATGCAGGATATCAAGTGGGTCATCCATGACGAAGAGCAGCGGATGGAAGCGTTGGTCGGCAATGTCTGCTCACGTAAGGTCCTGGTCCTGACCCCGGATGATAATCTCTACAATGCCATGTCCCTCTTCGATATGAAGGGGATCGAGGAGATACCGGTGGTTGAGGCTACTGATAACCGCTGGGTCGTCGGGATGCTGCGCCGTCGTGATGTTCTGGCCCGCTACAACCGTGAGATCGTCAACCGGGGGATCAGCGAGAAGAAGGCGGTAGTTCAGATGAAGTAGAAGTCGACTCTCTGTCGCACCTGTATTTACAAAACAAATCTGATTACTACTGAAACTCAGCGGCTACTCCATCATTCCGGCCTTCGCCGGAATGACGAAAAAATCGTCTGAAGATAGTGAGAATCGGACAAAAAAAAGCTCAGGCCATAACGGCCCGAGCTTTTTTTTTTGTCGATTTGGAAAGTCGCGGATCAGTCGACGAAAGCTATATCAACT
>CBDVDF010000029.1:0-9667 GCA_965372675.1 uncultured Desulfobacterales bacterium | reverse complement strand
TTTGGCATCCCGCAGGAAAATAACATCCATATATAAAATGGCCGCCAGATCGCAGGGCCTGATCCCGAAAAATATACTCGGCTCCGTCTGCAGTTCGGCTTCCTCGATCCGGTAATCTCCGGGTTGTTCGGAGCGATAGGTGCAGATCTCCTCAGTCTGTGGGAAAAAGAACTGTTTGATCGAGTTCTGGGCCTGGTTGTCGAGATCTATCTCCTGCTCGTCGAGAGATTCGATCGGCGAGAACATCGTGTCGCCGTGCCGGTTAAGGACCGGGGCGATCAAGCGGTATTCCTTGGCCAGTTTCCGCAGGAAAGGCTTGAGATGGTCTTTTTTGAGGATGTATTTTTCTTCCATTGGCTTCGTTATTCCAAGAAAATATATGAATGTATTTAGATCTTGTCGACTCTGGCGGCGCAGAGTTTGAATTCCGGGCAATCGGCGATCCTATCTTTGGCCCCAATGGTCAGCAAGTTTATCGGCGCTTCACTGAAATGGAAAGTCGTGTAAACGGAACCGCAGGGCACCGCTTCGGTAATGTCGGCGGCGAGTTCTATTGAGCCCCGGCGCGAAGTCAGGCGGAGCATTTCACCGCTTCTGATCTTCAGGCTGGCGGCATCATCGGGGTTGATCTGCAGCAGGGCTTGGCGGCTTTCCCGGTTCAGGGTGTCGGATTTTCTGGTCATGGTCCCGGTATGATAGTGGTGGTAGATCCGGCCGGTCAGCAGTTGGAATGGATATTCCTGATCGGGGAGTTCGGCGGGGCGGACATGCTCGGCCGGCACGAATTTGCCTTTGCCCCTGGTAAAATAATATTTGTGCAGAAAAGGGGTACCGGGGTGGTTCCGGTCCCAGCATGGCCACTGCAGGCCCCAGCCAGATTCGAGCCGGTCATGGTGCATGCCGCCGTAGATCGGGGCCAGCAGGGCGATCTCTTCCATGATCTCAGCCGGGGAGTCATAGGCCATTTCGTAACCGAGCCGGGCGGAAAGAGCCATGATGATATCAGCATCGGTCCGGCAGCCCGGCAGGACCGGGATCGCCTGTCTGACCATCTGCACCCGTCGTTCCGAGTTGGTGAACGAGCCTGTTTTTTCGGCAAAACTGGCGGCTGGAAAGACTACATCGGCCAGGCGGGTTGTTTCGGTCATGAAGATATCGGAGACGACCAGGAAATCAAGACCTTCCAGGGTCTCTTGCACCTTGCTCAGGACCGGGTCACTCAGCATCGGGTTCTCACCCATGATGAACATACCCCGGACCGGACTGTCCGGGCTGGCGTGGGTCATGTCCATCAAGCGGATGCCCGGTTTGGCCGATAGCTTGACCTGCCAGGCCGCCTCGAATTTTTCCCGGTAATCATCGTTGTCGACCGGCTGATAACTGGGGAAGACGTTTGGCAGGCCCCCCATGTCACAGGCCCCCTGGACATTGTTCTGGCCGCGCAGGGGATCAACCCCGGTAAATTCCTTCTCGATGTTGCCGGTCAGCATTGCCAGGTTGGCGATCGACTGGACATTGTCGGTGCCGCAAACATGTTGGGTAATGCCCAGACAGTAGCAGATCACGGCCTTCTGGGCCCCGGCATAGATCTGGGCGGCCTGACGGATCTTGCTCAGCGGCACCCCGGTTATCCGGCCAATTTCGTTGAGGTCGAGCTGGTAGAGCATATTGCGGAGTTCGTAAAAATTTTCGGTCCGCATTTCGATGAAAAGATCGTCGGCCAGATTCTCGTCGAGGATTATCCGCATCATCCCGTTCAACAGCGGGATATCGGTGCCGGGATGGATGGCCAGATGCAGGTGGGCCATTTCGGCAATGGGGGTGCGGCGCGGATCAATAACGATCAGCTTGGCGCCTCGGTCAACACCATCGAGCATCCGCCTTGCTACCTGGGGATGGGCCTCGGTGGTATTGGAACCACTGACCAGGATCACTTCGGCCTTCTCGATCTCGTTGATCGAGTTGGTCATGGCGCCGCTGCCGAAGGTGGTGGCAAGACCTGCCACGGTCGGAGCGTGTCAGAGCCGGGCGCAATGATCGATGTTGTTGGTGCCAAGGACGGCTCTGGTGAACTTCTGAAGCAGATAGTTCTCCTCGTTGGTGCATTTGGCCGAAGCCATCACCGCCAAGCCATCGCCACCGACCTCGTCCCTGATCTTGCCGAGTTTGCTGGCGGTCAGATCGAGGGCCTCTTCCCAGGAGGCGGGGACAAGATTTCCGTTCTTTCTGATCAGCGGGGTGGTGAGCCGTTCTTTTGAGTGGATGAATTCATGGATATGCCAACCTTTGACACAGAGGTTGCCGCGGGAGACCGGATGGTTGAGACTGGGAGAGACCCCGGTTATCTTGCCCCGGACCTCTTTGAGATATAATCCACAACCGCAACCGCAGTAGACGCAGGTGGTGAGAACGTGTCGCATCTTCCCTCCTCAGGCTTGACAGGTCGATGAAAATACAGGTTGGTCAGATTATTCTATAGGCAGTGTTGCTGATTTGTAAACAGAAAAGGCTGGTTATGCTTCTTTAACCATTTTGGCTTGTCTGAAAACGTCTTCCTCTCGCTGATATTTGAAGAAATTGCTTCAAATATCAGTCCCACCCCTGTGCCCATCTATTTGCTTTTTCCTGACAAACTGTTTCCTGAAAGGTATTTATCAGTTAGATTGACTTAGGTCACAATAAGGTGATGTACAGTAATTAATTATGGTCCCCAGAGCTGCTTTTTAAAAGCACCATTTAATCTAATGTTTGATGGTTTTTGATTTGAAATTCGCGAGGCTGTTTTTTTTTGGTGACAATCCGTTTATTATTGT
The DNA here is from genome assembly GCA_965372675.1 of uncultured Desulfobacterales bacterium. Taxonomy (GTDB): domain Bacteria; phylum Desulfobacterota; class Desulfobulbia; order Desulfobulbales; family JAGXFP01; genus JAGXFP01. The sequence goes on along the minus strand of CBDVDF010000029.1, from coordinate 6,854 downwards.
TTATTTATCCTTGCTCGGTTGACAACTGTCAACTTGGTGTAATATTCTAGTTATAGAGGAACTTGTGTCAAGAGTCCCCGGTCCAGAATATGACCTTAATCAAATGCGTGCGTTGATTGATTCAGATGATTATTTCATCACTGGAACAGCAAGGACTGACGCAATGCAATCTTTTGGTTTTTTTGACAACGATATCAGCAAAACTTTTAGGAAGCTACGTCCAAAGCATTATGAAAAAACTACGAGACATGATCACCAACCAAATATCAATATTGACCACTATATTATTCACTTAGGGCAATTTAAAATATACACGCATTTTCATATCGAGGATAATAAACTGGCAATTATCAGTTTTAAGGAGGCGGGATGATGAGATGCTATGAATGTGGTGTTGAGTACGATGAAATTCGCGGACTCTTGAGAATGAAAAATCCTGTTCTCGGGCCATATGAAATCGATGATGTAGACTATCGTGAATGCCCAGAATGCAGTGAAAAACTTTTCCCATCTGCTACCATTAAAAAAATTGAAGCTAAGGAAAATGAACTTTCAGAAGGGTTTCTGCAAAAACTACCAAGTGCCGATTATGTCAAAGCTACTACAGCAGCTGAAATGATCGGAATTTCCAGGCAGGCAATACATAAACATCCAAAAATTCGGCGAGGCTTTATTTTTCAAATCAAACACGAAGGATGTTGGTGGTATCTTAAAAAATCTGTTGAGAAATATATTGCAACAGGTGATGGACGCTTTTCACTTTACAATTTTTCTACAGCTAGAGAAATAAGTGTTCGTACTATAGTTGGAAAATCAACAGCACAAGCCATTGCTGATCAACCAATTGCTCACTACATTACTGAACTGATAAGACAAGTTCAGCCAGAAGGGTGTGATTCTGCGTACCGTGTGCGGCACGGTAATCAGCCACTTATTTCATTTGTATTGGCAGATAAGAACTCACTTGGCTCTGGAACGGGAGACGATTATGCAACGGCCGCCTATTCATCTTAAAGATCATGTTTTTACTAAGGTTCATATTGATGCAGCCGAGATTGATTATGTACAGGGCGGGATTAATAAGAAAATTCCATTCGGTTACAATTTTACTTTTTCTTGTGAAGTCCTTGGGCTCAACACGGAAGAGAGGTTTTTTAGGGTTGAGTTGAACATTTTATCTCAAGAAAAAGAAGATCATATACAAGGGTATTCAGTTGATGTAACTGTTGCTGGGCTTTTTGAAGTCGAAAAAAATGTTCCTGAAGAAGAAATGCCAAAAATGCTTAGTATCTTGGGGCCGGCCCTCCTTCTTGGGTCTGCCCGTGAGTTTATCTATACTATAACCAGTAGAGGCCCTTGTAAGGCTGTTTATTTACCGACTGTTAATTTTGTGCCCCCTCCTGATGAATCAGGAACTGCTAAGAGATCACAGGAGAAGGCTGGTAAAAAGAAGTCGGCACCCAAGAAGAAAGCAGCTAAGAAATGATATAACCATTTGCAGCAAACTATTTCGGCCACTTAAATTAAATTTTGGTGGCCGTTTTTATTTCAACCCTCGCCAGCAGGGCGAAGTTTGGGATCAAACCATTAATCTCCATGGCGGTAATGGAGCCTTCAACCCAAATACTTTTCTGCCAGATATTTGGAATGCGAATTGGCCGCCTTTGACTATTAACCAGAGCTTTGATTGAGCTGTACAGTAAAGCCTAGCAATTCATAGCAAACCAGAAAAGCGCACAGCCCCGTTGCGATAAGAGAAGCAACGGGGCTGTGCAGAGTAAAAGTTCGCTAATTATTTCGATTTGCAGCTACAGCCGCAGCCGGAGGATTTGCCTTCCTCCTGCTTGACCATAACGCCGGTTTCGCCGCAGTCCGGACAGGCTTTAGGTTTGCATCTTCCTTCCTTGGTGGCACCGCATTTATCACATTTAAAAACAGCCATGAGACCTCCTTATTATTTTGAATGGTATCTTTCAAGAAGTAATCTTTACTGATTAGTGTTTTTTTACCCGTAACAGTGAAGGAGCGCAAGTTGTACTTTACTAAGGGGAGCGATATTGTAGAATATCGGAAAAGAAACGAAGACCAACCACAATGAACGGGTGTGATATGTTGCTTAAAGAGAACTGTACCTTATATAGCGGTGGCCTGCAGGGTGCTGAAAGCTTTTTCGGTGAGGTGGCTGAGAAATGGGGCATCAAGGAGGTTAACTTTACCTTTGCCGGCCGGACTCCGAGCCGGGATCGTAATATAGTCGTTATTTCGGATGAGGAACTGGCCCGGGGCGACATCAGCATGGAACTTGCTTCCAAGATGATGAAGCGCAACTATTACGAGGCGGAAAAACTGCGCAAGATCCTCCAGGTTATCTTCCATATGGTCAACAATGGCCACCAGATTTTCGTGGTTGGTACTATCCAGGACGACAATACCGTCAAAGGCGGGACCGGCTGGGCGGTCGAACTGGCCAAACTCTTCAACCGGCCGGTCCATGTTTACGGTCAGGTCCGCAAGGGTTGGTATACCTGGCGTGATGGTTCATGGCAGCCGGACGAGCCCACCATAAATCATGAAACCTTTGTTGGTTCCGGGACCCGGCATCTGACCGAGGATGGTCGGCGGGCGATCGAGAAATTGTTCGAGGATTCATTCGGTAACACCTAACATCCTCTTTGTCCGGCCTTATCAAGGGCCGGAGCCTGTTCAATTAATAATAAAACTCCCCTGTGGCGGCCTGTGCCAAAAGGCTTTGCCGGGGGAGTTTTTTTGTGCTGGTTGGAATGCTGTTTTTGCTTGACAGCATGAGGGGTTACGGTTAAAAGTACCGCTTTCTTAGATCAGCCTCTCTTGGAGTGGTTGATCTTTTCGCTGTTTTGTCGCCAGCCCCGATTATGTGGGGCTGTTTTGTTTTATTGTCATGGCAACTTGATCAGGCGGTTATTCCAGCCGCCGGGAATGCAATTTTTGAGGTAGTAGAAAATGAGTGAAGGTTTGGAGCATGTAAGGAACATCGGGATCAGCGCCCATATCGACTCGGGCAAGACTACGCTGACGGAGAGGATCCTTTTTTACACCCAGAAGATCCATGCTATTCATGAGGTCCGAGGCAAAGACGGGGTTGGAGCCACCATGGACTCCATGGAGTTGGAGAAAGAAAGGGGTATCACCATTGCCTCGGCGGCCACCAACTGTACCTGGAAGGATCATGATATCAATATCATTGATACCCCCGGCCATGTCGACTTCACCATCGAAGTTGAACGGGCCTTGAGGGTTCTGGACGGCGCGGTGTTGATCCTCTGTTCGGTCGGCGGTGTCCAGTCGCAGAGCATCACGGTTAACCGGCAGATGACTAGATACAATGTTCCCCGGATCGCCTTTATCAATAAATGTGATCGGACCGGCGCCAATCCCAACCGGGTTACCGAGCAGTTAAGGGACAAGCTGGCCCTTAATGCCGTCCCGATGCAGCTGCCGATCGGCCTCGAGGCCGACCTGATCGGTATCGTTGATCTGGTGACCATGAAGGCCCTCTATTACGAGGGAGATAACGGTGAGAACATTCGTGAGGATGAGATCCCCGCCGAACTGCAGGCCGAAGCTGATACCCTCAGGGAGCAGTTGCTTGACGCCGCTTCAATGTTCTCCGATGAGTTGATGGAGGCCGTCCTTGAAGGCACCCCGACTCCGGAGATGATCCAAGAGGCCGTGCGCCGCGGCACCCTTGATCTGGAAATCACCCCGGTTTTTATCGGTTCTGCCTACAAGAACAAAGGGGTTCAGACGCTTCTTGATGCGGTTAATGACTACCTGCCGTGTCCTACCGATGTAGAAAACATCGCTCTGGATCTTGATAACGATGAAGCAGAGATCAAGGTAAGCAACAACCCTGATGACCCGATGGTCGCTCTGGCCTTTAAACTCGAAGACGGCCGCTATGGCCAGTTGACCTATGTTCGGACCTACCAGGGCACCCTGAAAAAGGGTGATACGATCTTTAACAGTCGGACCGGCAAGAAAGTCAAGGTCGGCAGACTGGTGCGGATGCATGCCGACGAGATGGAGGATATCGATGGCGCTGGCTCCGGCGATATCGTCGCCCTGTTCGGGGTTGACTGTGCCTCCGGCGACACTTTTGTTTCCAGTGATGTCAACTACTCGATGAGTTCAATGCATATCCCCGAACCGGTGATCTCGCTGGCGATCGTCCCGGCCGACAACAAGGCCCAGGGCAATATGTCCAAGGCTCTTAACCGGTTCACCAAAGAGGACCCGACCTTCAAGACCTATGTCGACAATGAGACCAACGAGACCATTATCTCAGGGATGGGCGAGCTGCATCTCGAGGTATATATCGAAAGGATGAAACGGGAGTACGCTGCTGAAGTTGAAGTCGGCGCCCCCCAGGTTGCCTATCGCGAGACCATCACCCAGATGGCCGAGTTTAATTACATCCACAAGAAACAGACCGGTGGTTCGGGTCAGTTCGGTCGGGTCGCCGGTTTTATGGAGCCGATCGATGAAGAATACGAATTTGTTGACAAGATCGTCGGCGGCTCCATTCCCCGTGAGTTTATTTCTGCCTGTGATAAAGGCTTTAAGAAGAGTATGACCAAGGGCTCGTTGGCCGAAGCTCCGGTTACCGGAGTCCGGGTGACCATCAACGACGGTAGCTCCCATGCGGTTGATTCGTCGGATGTGGCCTTCCAGCTGGCCTCCATTGGCGCTTTTAAACAAGGCTATATGAAAGCCAAACCGGTATTGATGGAACCGATCATGAAGGTCTCTGTCGAGGGCCCCAACGAGTTCCAGGGTTCGGTCATGGGCAGCATTAATCAGCGGCGCGGCATGATTCTCGGCACCACGGAAGAGGGCAACTATACGGTTGTCGATGCCGAGGTGCCGCTTTCCGAGATGTTCGGTTATTCAACCGTCCTTCGTTCTCTGACTCAGGGCAAGGCTGAATTCACCATGGAATTCGCTGCATATCGAGCGGTGCCCAAGAGTGTCGCCGAAGAGATCATGCAGGAACGTTTGAAGGAAAAGAAGAAATAAAGAACAAATAACCAGTTGCCCAGCCGGGCGTAAATCCTGTACAGTTTGTCCAGACCCGTTAAGTTCAGGTCATCCCGGTTGCAGGCCAATGGTTTCGATTTTACAGGAGATTTAGGTATGCAGAGAATGGATTTAGCCGATAATAATCCTTTGAAGATTTTTGCCCAGAATGCAGATGGCAAGCCGGTTAATCAGCGGATGGGCTTGCTGATCTCAAGAGCGGGCCTTGGCAAGACTGCCATCCTGGTGCAGATCGCCCTTGACAGCATTATGCGCGGCAACAAGGTCCTGCATGTAAGTGTCGGCCAGAGCCTCGATAAGACCAGGGTCTGGTATGATGACATTTTAAAGGACATCAGCGAAGGCGCCAAGCTGGAGGACAGCAATGAATTGCGGGATGAAGTCCTGCCTAATCGGCTGATCATGACCTTCAAGGAGTCCGAGTTCAGTCGGCCGAAACTGGAGGAGCGGGTCAACGATCTGGTCTATCAGAACATTTTCCGCCCGACCTGTATCGTTATTGATGGTTTTGATTTTGAAGGTGCCGACCGGCAGGCGGTCGCTGACGTCAAAGAGATGGCTGAAGCGATGGATATGCAGGTCTGGTTTTCAGCCCTGAGTCATCGTGGTGATGACCGGAAGAACGATCAAGGGGTTCCTGCCCCCTGTCATGAGGTTGGGGATCTTTTCGATACGGTGGTAACGATCCAGCCGGAAGCGGACAAGCAAAATCTTTCCCTCAATGTGATCAAGGACGATACCGGTTGTGTTAAACCGGGCAAGGCGCTGGATCTCGACCCGGCGACTTACCTGGTCAAGAATGTATAAATGATCTACGGGTGAAGATGAGATTTGCTCTACTTCAATCGCTAATAACTGTTTAATGGCGGCAGGGTCTTCGGACTCTTCCGCCATTTTTTTTGCGCTTATGAAATTCAGACCATGCATAGATATTCACGGGGGCCAGGTCAAGCAGATCGTTGGCTCAACCCTGCTGGACAATGACCGGTCCAGTCTTAAGACCAACTTTTCCTCTGACCGGCCGCCCTCATATTATGCGGAAATGTATCGACGGGATGAACTGACCGGCGGCCATATAATCATGCTGGGACCCGGTAATGAGGAGGCCGCCCTTGATGCTTTGTCAGCCTGGCCGGGCGGGATGCAGATCGGCGGCGCGATAACCGCCGCCAATGCCGCCTACTGGCTGGAAAAGGGGGCGGCAGCCGTGATCGTCACCTCCTATGTTTTTAAGGACGGTCAGGTCTATGAGGAGCGTCTCCGCGAACTGGCCGAACTGGTCGGCTCCGACAAGCTGGTCATCGATCTGAGTTGCCGGCAGCGTGACGGTAAATATTATGTGGTCACCGATCGTTGGCAGAAGTTCACCGAAGTGGAAGTGAATCGGGCCGCCCTGGAGTATTTTGCCGGCTTCTGCGGTGAGTTTCTGATCCATGCCGCCGATGTTGAGGGGAAATGTGCCGGAGTGGCCCGGGATCTGCTGGCTGATCTGGCCGAGTGGACGACCATTCCGACCACCTATGCCGGTGGGGTAAAAGACCTGGATGACCTGCGGCTTGTCCGGGAATTGGGTAATAACAGGCTGGATATCACCGTCGGCAGCGCCCTTGATATTTTCGGCGGCAGCGGCATGACCTACGAAGAGGCGGTGGCCTTCTGCCGCGAAGGGTGAGTCCGGGATGAGCAAGATGGATCAAGTAGCAGCCTCTGAAGACGATGGACTGGAGGAGCTTACCATCAAGGTTCCGGCCGATCTTTATCGGGCCTATCAGCGTTGC
>CBDVDF010000028.1:0-9685 GCA_965372675.1 uncultured Desulfobacterales bacterium | reverse complement strand
GGTCTGGCATTCAATGAAAAGCCGGATCATCCGGCATGACACCCACAGTATTTCGACATCCATACCTGACACCTTGCATATCCTCAGGCAGAGAAGCTGCCGCCGCCTGGAAGTCCCAGAAGATACCCGGGCTGCATTCATTTACGGTAACCGAAACAGGATCAGCTTCCAGGTCTTAAATGTCAGCCGCAGTGGCGCCCTGCTATGCAGTGGCTCCGATTCCGAAAAATTAACGGTGATGTCCAGACTCGGGAATATAGTCATCGGGCTAACGGAAAGGAACGGTCTGCCGACCGTCAGACAAGGCCAGGTGGTCCGCAGATTCAAAAGGACCGAGAAAGGACAACTCTGCTACGGAATCCTTTTTAAGGATGGTGGCGAAGTTAATGAAGAAAAGATCTGGGATTTCATTTCCCAGACCGAAAATTGCCAAGGGTAGAAGAGGTCGCTTCGCTGGAGAGTCAGGAACACAATGGCCAAAAAAAGCGACCCCACTACCCGGGGGATGGTCTGGACGGACGGATCCGGGAAGTAGGGCCCTAAAAGAAGGAGGAGACTCAAGAGACTCCTTGTAAGAGATTCACCTATTCTATTAGCAAGTTATCAACGACATGTCAGGTAGGATAACCCCTATTTAGACTGGGGGAATTCCCCCATCAAACAACTTGGCCGCCATCTAGACCCACCGTTTTCCCGGAGAGCACGACAGATTAGAGATAGGGAAAAACCGCTTCGTAAAAATATTGGGCCATGATCTTGTAGCCATTGCCATTGGGATGGATGCGATCACTCATCAGCCCGGGCTCACCAAAAATACCTTCAAGAACATTCGGTACCAGCACTGCTCCGGTCTTCTCTGCCAATCGGACATATTCACTGCCAAACCCTCTGCCCCATAGCGGCACATCCAGACCACCTATAACCACCAGTGCACCACCGGCCTGGAGCTTGCGGATGATCACCTCAAGATTACTGAAGGCCTCCCACTTGCCTACCCCCTTCCTGAGATCGTTGCCACCCAGAGTGATCAGTACCAGCCTTGGTTTGAGGGAGAGTATCTCGTCGATCCTGGCCAGAGCGTCGGCGGTTGTCTCTCCGGGGATCCCGGCGTTGATGATCTCCTGGCCGATCAACCGCGATAGCTGACCAGGGTAAGCATTATCCCGGGATGCACCTGTACCGTAGGTCAGGCTGTCACCAAAACAGACGATGGTCTCACCGACAGGATCAACGTTGACGATCTCGTAACCGGAAGGCCTAACCAGGTAAACAGCAACCGCGGCGAGAAGGATCAGTGACACAATAGATAAGGGTCTCATTTTTTTATAATAGCATGGGCTTCGGTGGCGATCGCAGAAAAATTGCACCAAAGCACAGCCATTTATGATAAAGTTTTAACTACTCGCTGCAGCTATTTCTCAGGAGACATAGGTAAAAACCCATTCAATCGGCATTTTAATGTTGAGGTAGAAAATGGATGAGATCGATAATGTTGTCGACAACCTGTTCAGCCAGTATATTCCCAAGAAGAAAGATGTTGTGCCAATGCCATCAGAGCCTCCACCCAGCACTGGCCCGGAACCAGAAGCAGAACTTGACAGCACCAGTAGCATCCCGGCTGCCGCTCACCCTGATATAGTCCAGAAATCTTCCGAGCCTCACCCGGATATTGTCAAGAAACCGGTTGCCCCTGAGCCAGAACCGAAAGCTACCGCAAAGGCGGCAATTAAAGCCCAAAAGGTTGTTGCCGCCAGAAAGTCAGACAAGAAAAAAGCCGCCGCCAAGGTGTCGGTACCTGTCGATATTGCAAAAATAAAAGTCCAGACCGCCAGGATGCTCCGCCATCTTCATAAAGCTATCAGATCGGAAAACTGGTGGCACAAACTATATTATGCCAACAAGTTCCTGCTCCTGGCGGTAACCATCTCCAAAACGATAACCAAACGAGAGAGGCAGACCTGAAAAAGGCCGCCACCCAGAAGGGTTTGCAGCCTTTTCATCACTCCGGAGAAACAGGAGCGGCGATCTTCAATCGATTGGTGCGGACTTCTTTCCTTACAACAGACTTTCCATATAAGCGATAATATCAGCCATTTCAGGGCCGGCGGGATCAATACCTTTACCGGCAAGCGGCCTTTTAATGCAGGTATTTACCATTCCGGTCAATTTGCTACTTTTTTCAGCCCTGATCTCTGCGGAATCGTTGTCGTTGCCAAAAAGCCGACGGCTAAGATTTCTACCGCCGGGATGACAAGTCACACAGGTCTTGCCACTGGTGCCACCACCCAAGGTCGGACTTTCAAAAAGCCTTTTGCCGTTCTCAAGATCACCACCCGCCTGACTTACAGCAACTAAGACCAGGACACCCACACCGACCAGCAAAGCCATCATCTCTCTTTTCATTATTTACTCCTCCTGAGATTATAAGGGGCAAGGCATATATCAGATCTGAAATTATGTGCACAGGCAAGCAGCTTTGTCAAACGTTTGCCGCACGGTTTGCGAATGTCCCATAGCCTGGACATAAAAAAACCCTGCTATCGTTTTAGAAGAGGAGAGAGTCGTACAGGGAGAGACGATAGCAGGGCTGACAAATGAATTTCAACTACAAGATACAACTACCACACTGTGGTGTCAATATTATTTAATAATAATTATTAAACTACGTTTTTATTCAATTTAAACAGTATGTTAGAATTATATTTGCAACAAAAACACAGGGAACAGCGCTGCTCAATTCTCCACAAAAAATGGGAGTGTATTTAATCAGTTGGCCCCCACCAGGTTACAAGAATCCTCCTCTTCCTAACGCAGATCAAAGGCCGCAAAACATGGGTGATTAGGTACACGCTTGTCTACCTTGCCCTCAACAGCGGATTGCGCGTATCTGAATTGGCCAAATTGAAACTCCGAGATCTGCAGCTTGAGGGGAAAGAAAACTATCTGATAGTTCAGAACGGAAAAGGGACGCGAAAGCCCTCCATTCCCATCAGGAACGGACCCGACAATCAATTTTCTTCTATATATCAGGATATTATGCTAATATTTTTTATGTTTGCTGCTAATCTCAAAAATTGTTAGCCAATGGTACCCGAAAAAAGGATAACATCTCTTTCAAACTTGCTGGCCTGCCCTGATTGCGATCTGCTTCTCAAAAAGGTTGACGTAGATCCGGGGGATGCTTCATTGTGCCCGAGATGCGGCAGTAACCTTGACTCCCCCAAACAGGACTCGATCGACAAGACCCTGGCCCTGGCCACTAGCGGGCTCATCTTGTTTATCCCGGCGAACTTCATGTCCATTATGAGCCTTAACATAATGGGTATGAAAGGAAGCGGATCCGTTTATGACAGCATTATTGCTTTTTTTGACAGTGGCTATTTTTTTGTGGCGATGATCTTAGGTCTGACCAGCCTTATTTTCCCTTTCGTCAAGCTGAGTCTGCTTTTTGCTGTCTCTCTTTGCCTGAAGATAAAACGATACCCGGCCTTCCTGAAGAACCTGATGCGCTGGTACCACCACCTTGATGAATGGGGAATGCTTGAGGTGTATATGCTCGGCATTCTCATATCAATTATCAAGCTTCACCATATGGCCCATATTCATTATGATCCGGGATTTTTTTGCTTCATAGGCCTGTTGATCGTCGCTTTGAGTTCATCCAGTGCAATGGATGAACATCTGTTCTGGGAACTGATCGAAAAAAACAAAACCTATGGCACCTGACCGACAGGAAGAGCTTATGACTACTACAGCTACGGGAAAACAGATGACCGCCAAAGATGCTGGGTTGGCGGTTTGTCATGATTGCCATAAGCTGGTCGATTTCCGAAACAGATCAGCACATACTCTTTCCTGTCCCCGATGCGGTGCGACCGTTCACATGAGACACCCGGGCAGCCTCAATAACACCTGGGCGCTGGTTATAACCGCAGCCATTCTAGCTTTACCGGCCAACCTGCTGCCGATCATGACTGTGGAGTACCTGGGACAGGAGGATCTTTCCACCATCATGGATGGTATCGTTTATTTTTTTCAAACCGGATCATACGGTATCGGTGCCGTCATCTTCACGGCGAGCATTCTGGTGCCCGGCTTCAAGATAATCGGTATTATTATGATCCTTTTGTCCATTCACTTCAGATGGAGAAGCTGGCTCAGGCACAAGACCGTGATGTTCCGGTTCATTCAGTTTATCGGCCGCTGGTCGATGCTTGACATCTTCGTAATAGCCCTCATGCAGGTGCTGGTAACTTTTGGCAGTCTGAGCACCACCAGTGGCGGACCGGCAGGAACCTACTTCACAGGCGTTGTGCTGGCAACAATGTTTGCGGCCATAACATTTGACCCCCGACTTCTCTGGGATGCCTGAAATGAAAAGGACTCTTTATGGAAACTCCTGAAATAAAAAAACGCACCGGAATATCACCGATATGGATCCTGCCTGTCATTGCTGTTCTCATCGGGGGATGGCTGATCTACACGGGTTACCGGGATGCAGGGATCGAGATCCGCGTTCACTTCAATAGCGCCGAAGGGATCACGCCTGGAAAAACCAAGGTGATGTTTAAAGGAATCCCGTTCGGTGAGGTCAGGGATATAGCCGTCGACCCAAGCCTGGAAAGCGTCAGCCTTATAATTGAAATGGACAAAAAGGTGAAAAATGGCCTGGTCGAGGACCTGAAATTATGGATCGTCAGGCCCGAGTTCTCGGCAGGAAAAATAAAGGCACTGGGAACCGTGCTTTCGGGCAGTTATATCGAAGTACAGAGAGGTGTATCCAAAATACCGGCAAGAGAATTCACCGGTTTGTCTGAACCTCCACCGATCCCAGCCTCAATGGCGGGATTAAGGATCAGGCTTACAGCAGAAAAGCTGGGCTCAATCCAACGCGATTCCCAGATCTACTTCAAGAACATCATTATCGGATCGGTGCAGGGATACGAACTGCAAAATGATGACACCATAATGATCGATGCCTTTATCAAACCTGAGTACAGCCAACTCGTAACAACCGAAACCCGATTCTGGAACAGCAGTGGCGTTACCTTCAGCGGCGGTCTTTCCGGCTTCAAGGTCCATATGGAAAGCATGGCAACATTGATATATGGGGGGATCAGCATGTACACTCCCGATTCAAGGCTACAAAGCCCGCTGGCGGAGGATGAGCATCTTTTTGTCCTTTACGATGACTTTGACGCTGCCGAATATGGAATCACCATAACTCTGAACATGCCTTCCACCATGGGTTTGAAAGTCGGTTCAAAAGTTGTCTATCGCGGTTTTGAGGCTGGAACGGTGACACATTTTACCTTTGCTAAAGACTTTGATAAAGATAACGACTTCAATGTCATCGCCCACATTCTCCTGGATCCGCAGGCCGATTTCATTATGAAGAAGGGGACAAAGTTCTGGGTCGTTCAACCACAGTTCTCGCTTACCAAGATGGAAAATCTCGGAGGACTCCTTAAAGGCTCCCAGATATCATTCCAGCCCGGCAAAGGGGAATTCAGCAATGATTTCAACGTGATGGAACCACCAAACCGGGAAGAGATACTTCGACCGGGACAGAGCTACACGCTCATGACCAGAGACTTTTCCTCCCTTTATACGGGGGCACCTGTCCTTTACAGAAAATTACAGGTTGGAGAGGTGACCGCCTATGATCTCAACCAGGATGGCAATGGCATACTGGCTACCATATTTATTGAAAAGAAATACACCCATCTCCTGACAACGGCCAGCAGATTCTATGATGTAAGCGGGATCAGTGTTGAAGGATCCCTGTCAGGGATCAGCCTGAGAACAAATTCATTAATGAGCATAGTCGCCGGTGGCGTAGCTTTTTTCAATCCCGCGGATGGGGAGCCTCCGGAGGAGAACTATCAGTATGTATTGTACGAAAGTTACAAGCGGGCACTCGAAATTGATAAAACCAAGGTCGTTATACGTTTTTCCCGCCCAAACGGCCTGAAAAAAGGGGCCGAGATCCGTTACCAGGGCATCTCCGTTGGTGAAGTACAGAAGGTGAGCTTCGGACCCGGCATGACTTCAATAATTGCCGAAGCACTGATCGACCGTGATTCAGAAACCCTGTTCCGGGAAGACACCCTCGCATGGCTAGTTACCCCGGAATTCAGCCTTTCAAGGGTAGAAGGCCTGGATACCGTGATCTTCGGTCCCTATATAACGCTGGCCCCCGGCAAGGGAAGTTCGAGCTTCGACATCACCGCACTGGATGGTCATCCCGCAAACCTTAAAGGGATGAGTGGCCTGAACATCATTCTTGAAACGGACAGGCTGGGTTCTCTGAAGAGAGGTTCTCCTGTCTATTTCCGCCAGGTGAAGATCGGTCAGGTAACCGGTTATGAACTTTCTCCGAACGCCCAGAAGGTCCGGGTCTACACCAATATAAAGAAGCCCTATGACGCGCTCATCCGGGAAAATACCAGGTTCTGGAACGCCAGCGGCATTAAAGTGGATGCCAGTTTGTTCGCCGGGGTAAAGATAGATACGGAGTCCCTTGAGGCCATTATCGGGGGCGGGGTCAGTATGGCAACCCCTGAAGCGGAAGAGGCAATGGGCGGACCCGTTTCAGATGACCATCACTTTGTCCTTCATGAAGATGCCAAGGAGAACTGGCTTCAGTGGAATCCCGCCATCGAGTTGGTACAGAAGCGGGAATAGCCAGGTAAATCCCGGGAGCCAGGCCGCTTGCTCCCGGGCTGCTCTCCCACCCCTTCAGCCAGCCGGCAGAATTACCGGATAGTATCCAGGTTCACAGGCCTAAACAGGGATCTGCAGCCGGTGTTCGTTTCAGTATCAATGCTCAAAAAGGTTGAAGGGCAAGCAGAAAATGAGAAAGACGAACTGTTTTAGATTCCATAATCCGACCTTTGTTGATATAAGGATTACCAATACTTTTAAAACTCAACGTCCACTGGAATTCTCCCGCACAGCTGAACTTACCTGATCATTATCCCTTTACCTTCCCGTTCGCTCCGCCCCAGGAATAAAATTTCATGGAAATTCCCCGACCGGAACATCTTTTATGTTTATGAGCCCCATATTCATCACGATCTCTGTACTCCTCGCTGCTCTTATAACGGCAGCTCCGCTCTGGGGGGCTGAAACTTCAACCGGGGTAAGAACTGAGGCGGGAGGCAGACCAGAAGCAAAGTGGGGTATAGGCTTCGGTTTCAGAACCGCTGTCAACCCTTTCGCGGAAGGGGATTCCATGTTAGAGGACGTCTATCCCCTGCTCTACTATGACAGCAGCATTTTTTACCTGGATGGCCTGGAGGCGGGGCTGAAGGTCCTTAACAGGAACAACTGGAAGCTTAACCTTCTGGCCCGCTGGCGGATTATCGATGTCCCCGAAGAATATGATGACAAGTTGGATATTGATGTTCTTGACTGGGGCTTGGGTTTTCGCTATCAGCCGGAGAGAAACCCAGCTTATTTTCAGGTTGATCTCCTGGCCGATGAACGCCAGAGACTGTCGTCAATCCTCAGGGCTGGCCACGAAGGAACCAGCGGCAGACTGGACTGGGACTCCTACCTCTCCCTGAGAGTCAAAGATTCGCGCTTCAACGATTATTATTACGGACTGGCAGAAAACGATGTCGGCTCAGGGACCGACCTGACCGCCGGCCTTGGCGGCTACTATTACCTGGGCAACAACCTGTACCTGCGAGGCGCATTAGCCCTAACCTGGCTGGACTCTTCGGCCCGAAGTTCGGCCTTTGTAGACGAAGACCTGCAAGGCAACCTTTCTTTGGGCCTGGTCTACCGGAACTACCGGCAAAAAAACCTGAAGCCCCAGCTTGATGCCAAACCCTACCTACGACTCGCCCATGGCTGGGCCACCCCTTCCGATCTCCAGGATATTATCACTTTCAAACGCAGGAAGGATGACCACCACAACCAGCTCACGTCCATTTTTTATGGCCACCCTCTCTCGGATACACTGCTCGGGCTACCCCTTGCAACCTACCTGACACCTGGTTTAGTCTGGCATTGGCAATCTGATGTCCAGGAGTCCGGGCAGGAGTTTGTTCTGGCCATCAAGAGCTATTACACCTTTGCCTGGCCAGCTGAATGGCGGTTGGGGTTCGGCACCGGCTTTTCATACGCAGCCAATGTTCCCTATATTGAGCAGGTGGAGATGGCCAAAAAGGGTTATGAAGATTCGAAATGGCTTCTCTATCTCGATTTTTCGCTGGATCTGAACCTGGGAAAACTTTTCCGGGTGGACATGCTGGACGACATCTGGCTAGGCTACTCCGTGCACCACCGGTCCGGCATCTTCGGGTCTTCATCAATGTTCAGCCGTATCTCGGGCGGCAGCAATTACAACACCATTGCATTACAGTATCACTTCTAAATCTTTGCACCGTTTATAAGAAATTCTGCCGGGGCCGCTGAAAGCAGCCCAGGCAGATAGACAAGTCAATCAGTTCAGATAAATAACAAAGAGATTATCGATCCCCTTCCAGGTCATGCCGACAGGCAAAGCTTACCCCAGCTCAACCTGGCAGGACCCAGGCTAGCGATAGACGGTCTGTTCTGGCTGAGTCATGATCTGGTCCAATTCACGCTCCGACAGCAACTCATCAACTACCAGCTGGATATCGGCAGGTTCTAATTCAACCAGAGCGGGATTGGGAGTTAATTCCTTGTTGGCACCGCTGATACGATCGATTGACTCCCAGATCACGCTCCCCAACATAAGCATGTTGGCCATCGTGGTCTTGCCACTCCCCTGGTTATCCTTCTCTTCAACCCTGATCTCATAAGGATCATAGCCATCCTTCAATAGCTTAACGAAAAAGGGTTTGTTCCTTTTCTTTTCCACAGCACATGGGGTAACACAGAGTTCACCACTTGAGAAAACAGCAATGGCCCCGGGAGGATCACTGATGACCCGGAATGTTTCCTTTGAACCGTGAACCAGGGTCCCACAGCCGGTTAACATAGGTAAACAGAAGAACAGCGCAAATATATTCACAAAAAATTTCATCTCAAAACACCGTACGTTTTTTGGTAACGTATTATTATACCACAATAGAATTCAAATAAATAATTAAATACGCATAAGCTGCCAAGATGCTGAAACACCGGTCGCAGTGTTTAAATTACCGGAAATTCATCTCTGAAATTTTATGTTCAATCAAGAATGCGCGTATATTTCATACACGATATTGACCTTTGCATACTAACATCCTCATACCGATCACCCTATCACTCACTGATCATCATACATATCTCAATTCATACAGGTGTAACATCATGCCCTGAAGTATTTTTTGAAACTTGATCAAATACTGTTAACATAGGGCATATATTATCTGCTATGCAGCTATTTTCTGTTATTATGACACAAGGTATACTAGTAGTAATTGTTAGATTTGTTATCCCCGAAAAAAAGTGCACCGTCAGCAACCTAAACATACAGCGAGGAAATCATCATGAGATTGACCATGCATGCCAATCACAAATATCTTTTAATCTCTATATTACTTTCATTTTTCATTTTCAATGGATGCACCACGACCAGCGTTTTGGGGGTCTATAAAAAAAGAGATTTCACAGGCCACCCTTTCAGCTCGATACTGGTTGCTGGAGTGATCAAGGATTCCGGCAATAAATTCTACTGGGAAAATGGTATGGCCAGGACGTTGCG
>CBDVDF010000027.1:0-9750 GCA_965372675.1 uncultured Desulfobacterales bacterium | reverse complement strand
AATGCCGACTTCCAAAAGCAAGCTATATTATCATATATAAATTATTTGTAAATCATTGAATTAATCAATTTATATTTTTTTTATTATAACCACAGAGTTAATACCGACCATCCCGAAAGAGTTGTTGAGGATCGCCTTGATATTGTCAAGTTTGACCGGTTCGTTGACCACCAGATTAGGCAGGTCGCAGTCAGGGTCAAGGGCATCGATATTGATGGTCGGGTGGACCATCTTGTCCTCAAAGGCTGGCAGGTTGCCGGCAAGCTCCAGAACCCCGGCAGCGCCCATGGCATGACCGATTATACTCTTGGTGTTGTTGATGTATGTTGAAGGGGCATCTTTAAAGACCTCGCGAATGGCCTTGCACTCTTCGATGTCGCCCTGCTTGGTGCCGGTGGCATGGGTATTGATTATGTCGATATCTTCAGGCTTGAGCCCGGCTTTGGCCAGAGCTTTACGTATACACTCGGCCTGACGGGGGCCGTAGGGCAGGACGAAATCCCTGGCATCGGAGTTCATCGCATAACCGGCCACCTCACCATAGATCCTGGCGCCGCGTTTTTTTGCTCTTTCGAGGGTTTCCAGGGTGTAAAGACAGGCCCCTTCCGAGATCACTATGCCGTCCCGGTCCATATTAAAGGGGCGGCTGGCCCTGGTTGGGTCTTCATGGAGGGCCAGGGCACCCTGGGCCCTGAAGCTGGCGAAAATCCCGAAAGAACCTGGGCTTTCCGAGATACCTCCACAGAGGGCCAGGTCGACTTCGCCGAGCAGCAGCATCTGGACACCCTGAATGATCGCGGCGTTGCCGGCGGCACAGGCTGCCCCGATCGAATAATGGGGCCCGGTGATCCCCAGGCTCATGGTGATCTCGCCGGCCGGATTGTTGAGGACGGTGCGGGGATTATGATGGTGGGTCCAGTAGTCGAGATTATAATCGTACTGTTTTACATTATAGACCTCGTTTTCAGTTTCAACCGTGCCGTGTTCGGTAAGACCGATATACACCCCTACCCTGTCAACATCCTCGTTGGCAATAGCAATACCGGCATCGTTTAGAGCTTCATGCGCCACATAGACGCCCAGGCACCCGGCTCTGGTGCCCCTTTTATTCTCTTTCTTTTTACGGTATTTAGTCTCGGGAAAAGAACAAAGACCGGCCGGGACCCGGCCAATGTAACGCAGGTCTATTTCTTCTATGCCGCTCACTCCAGCCAGGAGGTTGGCCCGGTAATCGGCCAGATTATCGGCATTGGGGGCAGCAAGTCCCACCCCGGTTATAACTATTCGTTGGTTATCAGGTTTGTCGGTCATTTCTAATCCTGGATTAAAAGTTGCTTTATTTAGGAATCAATGGTGTTACGGAAACTTGTATCGACGAAAAGGACTCCGCATTTTGGCTAATAATATTCTCTGCAATTGGATAAATTAGTATTGGCCAGTCACTATTGCAAGACAAATTGATTTTTCGTAAAGAGTCGCATGACATTTAAGCAGTTAATGTTAAAATAATTACCTGTTAATTTTAATGCTATCTTCTACCGGAGAGCAAATGACCACTATTCTGATCGTCGACGATGAATTCAGTATGAGGGAATTCCTTTCAATTCTCCTTGAGAAGGAAGGGTTCCGGGTCATTACGGCTGAAGATGGCGAAAAAGCTCTGGAGGCCTTGCAATCGGCCGAAGTTGATCTGGTGATATCCGATATAAGAATGCCGGTCATGGGTGGCCTGCAGCTTCTGGAAAAAATCAAAGTGAAGGACAGCTCTCTGCCAGTGGTGCTGATAACCGCTTACGCCTCTCCTGAAGACGCAGTGAGCGCCATGAAAAACGGGGCCTTTGATTATATAACCAAACCATTCAAGGTCGATGAGATAAAAAGCATTATTTCAGCGGCTATCGCCAGTAAAGGCGAGGTGGAATCTGAACCGGACAAGCCTGGCAAGGAATTTGAGGGGATCATCGGTCAGAGTTCTGAAATGTTGAAGATCTATGATATGATCAGGAGAATCTCCCCAACCCATGTCAATGTGATGATCTATGGCAAGTCGGGAACCGGCAAGGAGTTGGTAGCCCAGGCGATCCATAAACGCAGCAATGTTGCAACCCAGCCTTTTGTGCCGATCACCTGCAGTGCCATTCCGGAGAGTCTTATCGAGAGCGAACTCTTTGGTCACGTTAAAGGCTCATTCACCGGGGCAGTCAGCAACAAGACCGGCCTCTTCGAGCATGCCAATAACGGCAGTGTCTTTCTGGATGAGATCGGAGAGCTGTCTCCTCTGGTCCAGACCAAGCTGCTCCGGGTCCTGCAGGAACGCGAATTCAAGAAGGTCGGCGGCACCGAGACCGTAAAGATCAACGTCAGGATAATTTCAGCTACCAACAGGAACCTTGAGGATGATGTGATCGCCGGCCGGTTCCGTGAAGACCTATTCTACCGCCTTGCCGTGGTGCCGATCAGACTCCCATCCTTGAGGGAGCGGAAGGCAGACATCCCGCTGCTGGTCGACCATTTTCTCCAGAAGTATTCAAAGATCTTCAACAAGGAGATCCGTGAACTTTCCACCTACGCCATGCAGGTCCTGATGGAATACGATTACCCCGGCAATGTCAGGGAACTGGAGAATATCATTGAGCGGGGGGTCGCCCTGGAAAACTCAAACATAATCCTCCCCGAAAGCCTGACCCTGTCATCATATCGCCGCACTGAACGTACTGAAACGCAGGCCTCGCCGGCCAGCGACACAGAAGCGGCCTGCGAGGTGGGACTGGAAGAATATATGGCCGATAAGGAAAAGGCGATCATTGCAGAGGCTCTGATAAAAACAGGCAATTCGAAAATGAAGGCGGCTGAGTTACTTAAGGTAAGTTTCCGATCATTGCGTTATAAGGTCAAGAAATACCAGATATCCTGATCTTCCCGGGTTAATCCATGCCAATCCTCCTTAGAAAAATAATCCGCGGTAGAATTCCGGATGTCCCACCAGCAACCCTGAAAATCTTACTGCAATGGTATCTCTTCCTGCGGGTGCTTAGTCTTACAGTCCTCCTGGGCTTGAGCGTCCTGTTGCAGACTAAGTCCCATGGCCTGATTGTCCCGCCCATCACTTATACCGCCTACTTCATTTCCGGCGTTTATCTGTTCACGATAATATCGGCCTTGACTCTCAGAATCATTAACAACTACAGAGCATTCACCCTGTTGCAGACGGTTTGTGACGCCCTGTTGGCCGGGGTTATCGTTTATGTTACCGGGGCCAGTCAGTCTATCTTCACCATCATGTTCTTTTTACCGATCCTGGCCGGGGCCTTTTTGCTGCTGCGTCTGGGAGGTTTGTTGATCGCTTCAGTCTGCACGATCAGCTATGGATTTATTCTTTTCGTTGAACTGTTATATCGACCGCTGCCATTTACCAGTTTTGAAAGTCACCTCGACGATGTGATCGTCGCCATGCACTTCTTTGCCATCCACGGTCTGGTCTTCTTCACGATCGCTATCCTCAGCCTGATCATTTTTGAGCGCATGCGGACCACTGAATCAGCCCTTATAGAATCAACTTTGAACTATGATCGTCTGCAGGTCCTCTATAAACAGATTTTTGACGACATCACCACCGGCATAGTTACAGTCGACAACAAAGACATCATCACTTCCTTCAACCAGGCCGCTGAACAGATAAGCGGTTATCCAGGTAGTGGTACGCTCGGCAGGCAAATTTACGATTTTTTCCCCGGCTTTAAGGAAGCCGATGAAAGAGACATCCGCCATATAACCGAGTTAACCCGACAAGACGGCAGCAAGATCCCGGTTGGCTATTCCTGGGCAAGACTCAACATGCCTGACCAAGACAAGGATAGTCGCGTCTATACCATGCAGGATCTCACTCAGATCAGGAACATGGAGAAAAAGGTTAAGCAGGCTGAAAAGATGGCGATCATCGGCGGGATGGCGGCCGGCATCGCTCATGAGTTCAGAAACCCTCTGGCCGCCATCTCCGGAGCTGCCCAAGTACTACAGGGGGATGCTGCTGAGAATTCAGATATGCAACGGCTGGTTGAGATTGTGGTCAGAGAAAGTGACCGCCTGGACGCGACCATTGATGACTTTCTGCTTTTCTCCAAACCGGCAGAACCTGTTAAAGAATGGTTTTCAATACAATCACTGGTCGAGGAAACGATCGAGATGCTCGAACAGGCCCGAAGCTGGCAACCGGCAACCTGTAAAACGGTAAACTATATCGATCAGGATCTGGATGTCTGTGGAGACCCCAAACAGATCCAGCAGGTATTGCTGAACCTGATCTCAAACTCCTGCCAGGCCTTTGGCAAACTGGGGGGTGAGATAATCATCTCGGCAGAAGCAAGGAAAAATGCGGAAGGGAAAGATGAAACGGTCCTGAAAATAAAAGATGACGGTCCGGGTATCGACCCGCAGATCATAGAGAAAATATTCGAACCATTCTACACAACAAGGGAGTCGGGGACGGGCCTGGGGTTGGCCATAGTCAAACAACTTGTCGAGAGTCACGCTGGAGAGATCACGGTTAAAAGCGAACCAGACGTGCAAACAGAATTTTCCATTTCACTGCCCACACCTTAGCAAATTG
The DNA here is from genome assembly GCA_965372675.1 of uncultured Desulfobacterales bacterium. GTDB lineage: Bacteria > Desulfobacterota > Desulfobulbia > Desulfobulbales > JAGXFP01 > JAGXFP01. The sequence goes on along the minus strand of CBDVDF010000027.1, from coordinate 5,144 downwards.
TCCCGATTTACTGACTCGATTCTCCTAAATACTATTCAGGGAAATTCAGGCTGGCAGATCTTACCAGTCTTTAGCGGAGCAGCCCGATGATGGTTGCTACCGTGATGATAACACACCAGACTATCCCGCCTTTCAGGGCCGGACCTTTCCTGAAATCATCATCCTTTACGACCAGATAGAGCAGGACAAGTCCCAGACCAGGAAAGACGATCCCGGCCCAGAATGGCTGAATAAAACGGAGAAGCTCCTGCAGGCCTATAAAGAACCAGGGGCCGCGGATATGAAACCCGCCAGGAGCGAAAGTCTCCAGCGGGGCTGTCAGAACCAAACTGATGCCCAGGGTTACGATAACGGTCAGACCGTTGTCTCGCCATGAGACCCTATACTTACGCAGATGATCCCAGACCAGATATCCCCATAAAACTCCCAGACCGATCAGGTGATTGGCATGAACCACTTTCATTCCTGCGGCTGAAATATTGAAGAGAAAGGAATTAAGCCAGTTCCCCAGGAGAGGGATCGCCAGGATTATGTTCTCGGCAATGATCCCTGCCGATTCTCCAGTCGCATCGGCCCTGAGTATATAGCCGGTGAAGAGGAGCAGGAGCGCTACAGGTAAAGACAGAACCAGTTTCAGCCAGCGATCCTTCTGCCGGGTGGCGGAGATATCCGCCTCATCTGCCGGCTCTGGATCGCAACTACGTTCGACAAGGATCGCTACAACATGGACTATCAACAGTAGGAAGAATATCTGACTTGAGAAGAAGTGCAGCGAGCGCCAGAAGGCGCCGAACGGTACCACCAGTTCCAGAATGCCAGTGGAATAAAAAGGCTCGGCCGGATCGAACTTCAGGGCCAGGACCAGACCGGAGATGACCGACAGGTAGAGGGCAACCATGCTGTTGGCGCCCCATTTTATTTTTAATAGCCAGCTCTTCATGAAATATCCGGGCCAGGTCTGCTTAAAGGATCGTGACAATATAGCCGGTGGTTTTCTTGTCACCTACCTCTGCGACCTCGAAAACCGGCAGATCCCTGAGAGCCGGTCCGGCAAGCCTTTTACCGTCTTTGCCGAACATGCTTTTATGGCAGGGACAGATCAGTTTGCTCTCAAGTTCGTGGTAATTAAGTTTGCAACCAAGATGAGTGCATTTACGTGAAACGGCCACCGGGCCGCTTTCCGTGTCGAAGACAATAAAATCCGCTTCGATGATGAAACCACCTGGTTTTAATACCCTGTTAACCTCGACAAGCTTTGGTTTGGCAGGGGCATTGAAACCGAGGAACCTGGCCACCGGCAACAGGAAGGCGCCAAAGGCCATGAGACCGATCCCCGGCCCGGTCTTGATCAGGAAGGACCTCCTGTCACTGCCGGACCTGCGGTCGCCGCCAGGGGAGCGCTGCCCTGTTTTGTTAATAGTTGTGCTCATGGGCATAGATACTATCGCGAATCCGAAGAAGGTCAGATTTTCAGAAACTTTTCTCGCAGCTTCTCACAAACATGATCGGGAACCAGGCCGCTGACATCGCCGCCGTATCTGGCTGATTCCTTGATAATACTGGAGCTGATAAATATCCAGCGGAAGCCGGTCATCAGGAAAACAGTTTCAACCTCCCGTTCGATCCGCCGGTTCATCAGGGCAAGCTGGAACTCGTAGTCAAAGTCGGAAACCGCCCTGAGCCCCCTGATGATCGCTTTAGCCCCTTTTGTGTAGGCATAGTCGACCAGGAGTCCATCAACGGTATCAACTTCTATTCTCTTTTCGCTCTCGGGGAAACTCTTCCTGATCATTGACAGTCTTTCTTCAAGGCTAAAGAGAGGCTCTTTTGAACTGTTGACGGCGATAACAACAATGACCTTGTCGAACAGGTTGAGACTGCGGTTTATGACGTCCAGATGGCCCATGGTGATAGGATCGAAGGTGCCGGGATAAACAGCAATTGACTGATCGGTATCCGCAGCGACAAATGGTTCATATTCACTCATCTCGGTTCACCTTTTCTTTGTGATAAAAACAGACGACCGTATCTCCATACAGACGCCGGTCGGTCATTGCCAACCCCTCAATTTCCCGGGGCAGCTCAACAGTGGAATCTTCTTCGACTAACACCAGGCCATCCTCGGCCAGAAGATCATGTCTGCCGACCAGTTTGAGGGTCTTTGCCGCGATCCCCTGCCGATAAGGAGGATCGATAAAGACCAGATCGAAGCCGTGTCCGGAAACAACCTTTTTAAGAAAGGAAGGTGTTTTCAACAAGTCACGGCGGAGAATCGTTGATCGGTCTGAAAAGTCGCAGCAATCAAGGTTTTTACTGATCAGCTTGATGGCCTGCTGACTGTTATCGATAAATACTGCGCTCCGAGCGCCCCGGCTTAAGGCTTCCAGCCCCAGAGCGCCGGTGCCGGCGAAAAGATCAAGGACATCCGTATCGATGACCGTTTCTCCGAGGATACTGAAAACAGCCTCTCTGACCCGGTCAGATGTCGGCCTTATTGTGGCGACGCGGCGATTTTTCCCTGGAGAAAAAAGGCGGCGTCCTCTGGCTGTTCCTGAAATTATCCGCACCGCAGGCCACTGTTAAATATGGTTCCGGGTCAGTTCTTCGGCGATCTGCACGGCATTCAGGGCTGCACCCTTAAGGATGTTGTCGGCAACTACCCAGAGGTTGATGCCATTTGCTATCGATTCATCTTCCCTGATCCTGCCGACCAGGGTCTCAAACTTGCCGGCGCAATCAATAGCCATCGGATATTCTGAGTTTGCCGGATTATCAACCAGTTTTACCCCGGGCGCAGACTTCATCAGTTCTTTAACTTCGGCGGCGCTGATCTTTTTCTCGGTCTCAATATTAACGGACTCCGAATGTCCATAAACCACCGGCACCCGCACCGTTGTGGCGGTAACGCCGATCGAATCATCTTCAAAGATCTTTCTGGTCTCGTTGACCATCTTCATCTCTTCCTTGGTGTAGCCGTTATCCAGGAAAGAATCGATCTGGGGCAGACAGTTGAAGGCGATCTGGTGGGGGTAGACTTCCTGCTTACAGCCAAGGCCATTGGCGTAGGCCACGACCTGCTGTCTGAGTTCTTCAATGGCTTTAGTGCCGGAGCCCGAGACTGCCTGGTAAGTAGAAACGACTATCCTCTTGATCCTGGCAACATCATGGATCGGCTTCAGGGCCACCATCATCTGGATCGTCGAACAGTTGGGATTAGCGATTATCCCCCTCTTCTTATACCTGCTTATGGCATGGGCGTTAACTTCGGGCACTACCAGGGGAATCTCTGGATCCATCCGAAAGGCACTTGAGTTGTCGACAACCACCGCACCGGCCGCCGCTGCAGCAGGTGCGAAATCCAGAGAACGGGTGGCTCCGGCTGAGAACAAAGCGATATCGATCCCTTTAAAGGCATCTTTATCAAGAAGCTGCACGGCGATCTCTTTACCCCTGAAAATCAGCTTTTTGCCGATAGAACGTTCCGAGGCCAGCAAACGAAGTTCGTTCAGCGGAAAGTCCCTTCTGGCAAGGACATCCAGCATAGCGCCGCCAACTGCACCGGTAGCGCCGGCAATGGCAACATTGAATTTACGATCTGATGAACTCATTTATTACTCCTAATTACCAAAGACGCAGAATTGAACCCTGCGTCTTTGGTAAAAAAATTAAATAAAAATTACCGCGGTATAATTCTGCTGCGGGAAACAAGCGAAAGATGAAGGTCAGCTTTACGCCTCGCTGACCTTCTTTCCCTTTGCGTCTTTTTTAAGATAAACCAGCCGGTTGAGAGCGTTCAGGTAAGCCTTGGCCGCTGCCGTGATGATATCGGGGTCTGCGCCCTGACCTATCACTACCGTGCCCTCATCTTCGATCCGGACCATTACCTCGCCCTGGGCGTCGGTGCCTCCGGTTATCGAGTTGACTGAAAAGAAGAGAAGCTTGCTCTTGGTGCCGGTCAATTCGGCGATCGACTTAAATGCCGCATCGATCGGGCCAATACCGATCGCGGCTTTTTCGACCTCTTTGCCGTCAATTTCCAGCCTGACCCCGGCCGTTGGCATCACCCTGCTGCCGCTCATTACGCCGAGGGTTTTCAAGGAATAAGCCTCAGGGATCCTCAACACTTCATCCATAAGGATCGCTTCCAGATCTTCATTGAACATCTCTTTCTTTAAATCAGCCAATTCCTTGAACCGCGCGAAAACGCTGTTCAGCTCTGCATCAGTAAGGCTGTAACCCATGGTCTCGATCCGATCTTTCAGGGCATGCCGACCGGAATGTTTGCCGAGAACCAGGTTGCCTTTTGAAAGGCCGATATCGGCCGGGTTCATTATCTCGTAGGTTGTACGCTCCTTCAGCATGCCATCCTGATGGATCCCGGATTCATGGGCGAAGGCATTGGCACCGACAATGGCCTTGTTGGGCTGGACGGGGATGCCGGTGATAGTACTGACCAGGCGACTGGCCGGATAAATATGCTCCGTGACTATAGCGGTCTCGACCTTCATCTGGTCAGGTCTGGTCCGAATCGCCATGACCAGTTCTTCCATGGCGGTATTGCCGGCCCTTTCACCAAGTCCGTTGATCGTGCATTCTACCTGTCGGGCCCCATTGTTGATGGCAGCCAGAGAGTTGGCAACCCCGAGGCCAAGATCGTTATGATGATGCACGCTGAGTACCACCCGATCTATGCTGGGGATATTCTCCATCAAATAGCGGATCTGGGCGCCATGCTCATCAGGGAGTATATAACCGGTGGTATCAGGGAAATTAAGGGTGGTTGCCCCAGCCTTGATAACAGCCTCGAAAACCTGGCAGACAAAATCAAGGTCGCTGCGGGTAGCATCTTCGGCCGAAAACTCCACGTTGGAGGTAAATGCGGCTGCGTATTTGACGAACTCAACCGCCTTAGCCAGGACCTCCTCCCTGCTCATTTTGAGCTTATGCTTCATGTGAATCTCGGAGGTGGCCAGGAAAAGATGGATTCTGGGGTTGTCGCCCCCTTTAAGGGCCTCCCAGGCGGCATCAATGTCCTTCTTGTGGCAGCGGGCCAGACCTGCTATCTGGACATCCCTGATATTATCGGCGATATTCTTGACGCAGTCGAAATCTCCAGAAGAAGCGACCGGAAATCCGGCTTCAAT
>CBDVDF010000026.1:0-10659 GCA_965372675.1 uncultured Desulfobacterales bacterium | reverse complement strand
CAAAAATCTCATCTGTAATCAGTATATCAAGCGATTGCAGTATTACCTCTGAAGCTCACCCTCTCACTCTTTCCGACCCAAAAAGAATCGCCCAAATGCGCGATATAGGTATAAACAGGTTAAGTATTGGTTGTCAGACCTTTAATAAAGATATTTTAAAGTTATGCAATAGGAGCAATACAAAATCTCAAATTGGTAAAATTGTTAACGCTGCCCATGACGTTGGTTTATCGATAAATATTGATATGATGACCGGTTTGCCAGGACAGTCTTTGGATAGTGTCGACAGGGACTTGGAGATATTAAGCGAAATCAAACCGGATGCCGTTGAATACATAAGACATGAAATCGTTAACCCCCGGATGGTAGAACTTTACAAAGAAAAACCCGATCTAATGGCCGACAAAGACATCCTGTTTAAAATGGTATATCGCACCCAAGAGTGGATGTCAGCACATGGTTACCAGCAGAATGGAAGCTTTGTTAATGGTAAACAATGGCCTTACAGATATCATTGGTTACATGAAATGCCTATCATAGCTTTTGGCTCAAGGACACGATCATATACAAAATCTACCTGTTATGATAAACACGAAGATATTTCAACATATTCAAGTATTTTAGACAAAGGGATCCTCCCTATTGGCAGGTTCATAGACCTTACTAAAAAAGATCAAATGTACCGGTTTGCCTTATTAAGTCTCCAGTTAAAAAGCGGCATCGATAAAAAATTGTTTCAGGTGAGATTCTCGCTGGATCCATCTGATGTATTCAAAAATCTTTTCTCAAAACTTACCAACCTTGCTTGCCTTGAGGATAAGAACGGAACTATTCGTCTAACAAAATACGGCGCCTATTTTGTTGAAGATGTATGTGATTGCATTATAGATTCAGCATTAAAAGAAGAGTCAGAACTTTTAGTAAGGGCCCCTCATTCAGAGGGCACGGCATCTTCAAGGCTTGATTGAATATGATCCTACCTTCACTATTTATGATCGAGAGTCTTCATCACTACTTCGTAAAGATCCCCTGAGATTTTTTCAGTCTTGCTGATCCATTCAAGCTGCTGCTTCATTTTGGCCTGGAGATCAGTGCTGAACCTTCGCCAGCGCCCGAAGCAACCGGCCATCCGGGCCGCGATCTGGGGGTTTATCCGATCCAGTTCGATGATCCGCTCAGCCATGAAAACATAGGCTTCACCGTCGGCACGGTTGAAAGCGAGCGGGTTAGCCTGAGAAAAAGCGCCGAGCAGGGACCTGACCCGGTTCGGGTTCTTCAGGTCGAAGGCCGGATGGGCGGTCAAGCCCCTGACTTTCTCCAGGGTCTCCTGTCGCGGCACAGTCGCCTGAACAGCCAACCATTTATCCATTACCAGCGGGTCATCACGCCATTTATCGGCAAATATCTCCAGCGCCTCCCCGGCCCGTTTCAGACCGGAATGGACCATGATCCGTAGCGAACTGATCTCATCACTCATATTGTCGGCTTCCCGGAACTGCTGGAAACACATTTCTTCATATGCCGGCTTGTCGAGCATGACCAGATACGCAAGGCAGAGATTCTTCAACTGCCGCCGCCCGGCCAGGACCGGATCATAGCGGTACTCTCCAAGGTCGAGGTTCACGGCATGGCAACGCCTGAACTCATCTTCAAGTCCGCTGGCCAAGGCCTTCCTGACCAACTCCCGGGCCGCATGGATCGCCTCGACCTCGATAACCTCACTGAACTCGGCCAGATAGTCTTCGGAAGGCAGGGTCAGCAGCAGGGCCAGATATGAGGCGTCCTCTTCACCCTGGCCGGACAACAGCAATCGATAATTATCAACCAGACCCTCCGGCACCACCATCTGCCGATCGGCCAGATGATCGGCGGCCAGGGCCATGATCACCCGCACCGCCAGGTTCTGCCCTGCCTCCCAGCGGCAGAACGGATCACGGTCATGGGCCATCAGCAAACCCAGTTCAGCATCACTGTAATCGTAGTCGATCTTGACCGGCGCCGAAAAGCCGCGCAACAGGGAAGGAACCGGTGCTGCAGATATTCCCTCGAAGCGATAGACCTGCTGCCGCTCCCGCAGTTCCAGAAGTCCGTCATTTTCTCTCTGATCCGCCCCTGCCAACTTCAAGGGGAGTTCCCTGCCGTCGGCCGCCAACAGACCCAGCTTGATCGGGATATGAAAAGGTTCCTTGTCTTTCTGACCCGGACTAGCTGGGCAACTCTGTTTGAAGTTAAGAGTGAATACTTTCGCAGTCGGGTCATAAGAGGATTCAACCCGCAGGACCGGGGTGCCGGCCTGACTGTACCAGTTCATAAACTGCCCCAGATCACACCCACCGGCTTCGGCCATGGCTTCGACAAAGTCCTCCACCGTAGCTGCTTGACCGTCATGCCTTTCCAGGTATGATCGCAGGCCGCGCCGGAAATTATCCGCCCCGATCAGGGTATGGATCATCCGGACCAGTTCAGCGCCCTTCTCATAGACGGTCAGGGTATAAAAATTATTGATCTCGATATAGGAACCGGTCCGGACCGGATGGGCCATCGGGCCGCTATCTTCTGGGAACTGCCGACTGCGCAACATCGCCACATCCGAAATCCGTTTTACCGACCGGGAGGTCATGTCGGCCGAGAATTCCTGGTCGCGGAAAACTGTCAAACCCTCCTTGAGACTGAGCTGAAACCAGTCACGACAGGTAACCCGGTTGCCGGTCCAGTTATGAAAGTATTCGTGGGCAATAACCGCTTCGATGTTCTCGTAGTCAAGGTCTGTGGCCGTGGCGGGACTGGCCAGAACATATTTGGAGTTGAAAACATTGAGGCCTTTGTTCTCCATCGCCCCCATGTTGAAATCATCAACCGCAACCACCATGTACTGGTCAAGATCATATTCAAGCCCGAAGGTATCCTCGTCCCATTTCATCGCCTTTTTCAGTGATTCAAGGGCATGATCGCAACGGTCCAGATTATGCTCTTCGACAAAAAATTGCAGGGCGACCCGGCGACCGGACATAGTTGTGTAATAGTCCTCCACCAGCGACAGTTTTCCTGCGACCAGGGCAAAAAGGTAGCTCGGTTTCGGAAACGGGTCCTGCCACTTCAGCCAATGTCGGCCATCATCCAGGCTTCCCTTTTCGATCAGGTTGCCATTGGCCAGCATAACCGGGAACTTCTCCGGGTCACCGATCAAGGTCACTTCAAACCGACTCAACACATCCGGCCGGTCAGCAAACCAGGTGATCCGCCGGAAACCTTCCGCCTCGCATTGAGTACAGAGTTTGTCGCCTGACTTATAAAGGCCTTCAAGAGCAGTATTTTTAGCGGGCTGGATCAAGTTCTCGATCTCCAGAACCATTTCAGTAGGGGGATCATGAATAATCAGCTGAGTGTCACTGATCGTGTAACTGTCTACGGTAAGTTCTTTCCCCGACAGGCTGATCTTCCGCAACAACAGTTCCCGACCATCCAACTTCAGGGGACGGACCCCACTGGCATGATCATAGTTGGCAACGATCTCCAACTTGGAACGAACCAGGGTCTCTGCCTCGTCGAGTTCAAATACCAACTCAGTTTTTTTTATCAGGTAATCAGGCGACCGATAGTCCGCCAGGAGAATTGTCCGATGCTTTGCTTCTGTCAAAATGATCCCTTCCAAAATGATTTTAATATTCTGATGAATTGTTCTCTTACCAGAATATTAGGCATTAGTTCAAGTCAGGAGACAATCTGCAAGACAGAGCAAAATTAGAAGGATGGGCTTCCCCAGTTTTAGTAGACACCGGAACTAAACAACCACCAACTGAAGCTGGTGGGTTTAAGATTGCGGACTGAAAGTCCAGCTTTTGACCGGCTATGGCCGGTTTTCGTACTACATGAACCGCAGAATATCGAACAGGTAAGCGTAGACTCCGAGGAATAATGAATGATGAAGGAATGAATGATGAAGGGTGGAAGATTCCTTAATTGAAAGAGTACCTTAATTCGATATTCTAAATTCCTTGTTCGATATTCGATATTCAATGAAAAGAAGCAACTGCTAGCTGTCTGCTGCAGCCCGGCGAAGATTTTTTGCCAGAAATTTATAGGCCCTGGTCAGGTGGATGGGCGAACTGCCCGGTTTAGGTATTCTGAGGTTCTGACCGGCGTAAATGACCCCATCGTTATCGAGCTTGTTGGCCCAGAGAAGCTCCTCCAGTTCGACGCCATGCTCACGGGCTATTACCACCACATTTTCACCGGACTTGACCTGGTGGAAAAGTTCGTTCTTCAGCCCGCCGCTATAGAGAGTTTCTGGAATAGCCGCCGCCAACCTGGCCTGCTGAACCAGCTTGGCAGGCAGGCGTAGTTCATAGCCCTGCGGGATGAACCTCTTGCCCTGAACAACTGGCTTGGTCAGATCAGGATTATATTTCCTGATGGTGTCAATGCCGATATTGAGATAGCCCGCCAGCCGCCTGATATCGGTAAAACCTTCCAGGCCTATCTTCCGGAGAGGCTCGGGCCGATCCAGGACCAGCTTGCCGAAGTGTTTACGATAGTTGGTGGCCACCTGTCGGGCCGCCAGGAACTCGGCATAAAAATTCCTCGAAGCGAAGCCGAACCTCCTGCCCCGATATTCCTTGATAATCCGGGGGAAATCCCCTTTGGCCCGCACCGCCCGACGCACCCCGCCCTGGCCGTGATTATAGGCGGTTACCGCCAGAGGCCAAGAACCGAGTTCCTGATAATTCTCCTTGAGGAATTCTGCCGCGGCCCGGGAAGATTTGATCGGATCAAGACGTTCATCGACCGCATAATTGATCCTGAGAAATCGCTGGCCGGTCATCCTGGTAAACTGCCAGAGGCCGACCGCGCCGGATTTACTGTAGGCGTTATGATTGTAAGAGGATTCAACATGGGCCAGATAAGCGAGATCTTCGGGCAGGTCATACTCCCTGAAAATACCTTGTATTTCCGCCAGGTAGGCACCGGCCCTGATCACACCCTTTTTGAAACGGCCTCTCTGGCCCATCTGCAGGCGAATGTTGGCTGCGGCCCGGAGCAATCTTTCGGCCGAATGATCCGCTCCGAAAAGACGTAAGACCTTCTTCTCTTCAAAACTTGAGGGTTTCCGCCCGTCAGCCAGCTTCAGCAGGATCTTACGATAGCGGGCCTTGACCATTTTGATCCGCTTCTGGTTGGCCAGCCAGGCACCCCGGTTGCCCGGATATTTGAGGCCGACCACTGTGTAGACGACCCCCAGATCATCACGATCATGAAGGATCCCTTGGGAAAGGGTGATCTCACCATAGATCCTCTCCCAGAAATGGACGTTTTTTGAAATTACCGGGTAGGACGGAAACAGTTGATCAGCCGTAGCAATGCTGGGCGACAATAGCAATAATGCCATCGCACCCATCAATACGAATATCCTGCCTCCTCCACCGGTGATCATTATTCCCGGCCCCCCTTTGGTTTGGATCGGGCACAAACAACCTTGCCCAATCGCTTTAAAGAAATTATAGCAGATTGTCAGGACAAATTGTAAGGACTAATTCTTAGGATGGGAGCAGCAATGACCTACCAGCCGATCATCGGCAGCCTGGGCTTCATCGTTTCGCCGGACGGCAAGGAGACCCTGCTGGTACACCGCACCGCCCGCAAAGACGATGACCACTACCAGAAATTCAATGGTCTGGGCGGCAAAATGAAGCCCGGTGAAGATATTGTCTCGTGCATGAAAAGGGAAATTCTTGAGGAGTCAGGACTGATCTGTGAGAAGACCCTGTTGCGCGGCACCATAAACTGGACCGGCTTCGGTCCCAACGGTGAAGACTGGCTGGGTTTTATTTTCAGGATCGACAGCTTCAGCGGCACCCCTTTCGAGAAGAACGAGGAAGGGGTCCTTTCCTGGGAAAGGATCGACCGGTTGACAGAACTGCCGATGTGGGAGGGGGACCGCTTCTTCCTGCCGATGGTCTTTGATGATGACCCGCGGATATTCCACGGTTACATGCCCTATAAAAACGAAAGCCCCATTAACTGGAGCTTTCAGCGGATCTGATCTTTTCCTTCCGACCGGAAGGTTTAAGGCTTATCAACCGCAGTCTTCGGCATCAACCGGGTCATAGGTGTTGGCCGCATTGCGGAACAGGTAATCATTAACCTTTAGAAGATCTTCCGGGGTAAGTCCCGACCAATAACCATCCTTGGCACACTGGGGATATTTCTGATTGAATACCCGATTCCAGCCCTTCATGGTCTTTGACTCTGAATAAAGGAACTTGGCCCCTTTATCATTGTCCCGGTAATGGCAGTTCTTGCATGACTCGGCAAAGATCTTGCTGCCTTCACTTACCCAGCCGCTGTTGTAAAAATCAAGGATCCTGCAGGTCTGGGTCTCTTCATCAAAACGCTTCTTCGGGGTAGCCTGCCCCGTTACCGGCAGACAGAAAACTGTTACTATCGCCGCCAAGATCAAAAATGCCGTTACCCTCATCCTATTGCCTCCTCGCATTACTACTGTCCCAAATGGGAAAACAACGATACAATTAACAATCTAGTTACATTCTTAATTATATGCCACGCAGTGGTATATGTAAAGAACAAAGAACGAAAAATATCCCGACCTGGATCGCTTTTCTACTGGCCTCATTTCGGGAAACTAAACTAACGACGGAAACACCATGCCTTAGTGGAACATATCCACTGAACCGACAGATCTAAATTTACTGTTTACCTATCCTCTGAAAACCTTTATATAAGTGACCCTACTTAGAAATCCCGAGGCATGGAATGACAGAAGAGACCAACAATACCGAAACCGTTGAGAGTTCAGACAACGATGTCCACCGACTGAACGTCGACGGTAAAGAGCTGCTCCTGGTGGGGACCGCCCATATCTCGCGGGAATCCGCCCAACTGGTCCGCAGGATTATCGAGGATGAGCGACCGGATACGGTCTGTGTGGAGCTGGATGAAAAACGCTTTGAGTCGCTCTCCAAACGCAAGAGCTGGGTAAATCTGAACCTGAAGGAGATCATTTATCGCAAACAGCTCAGTACCCTGCTGGCCAACCTGGTCCTCGCCTCCTACCAGAAGAAACTTGGCGACCAGTTGGGGATCCAGCCCGGCACAGAACTGCTTGAAGCCACCAAGACCGCCGAAGAGTTGGGGATCGATGTTGCTCTCTGCGACCGGGATGTCCGGGTCACCATGCGCCGGGCCTGGCAGTGTACTTCGCTCTGGAAAAAGGGCTACCTGCTGGCCAGTCTGCTGGCCAGCCTGTTTGACGATACCGAGATCAGCGAGGAAAAACTCCGTGAAATGCGCAAGTCGGACGTCATTTCCGAACTGATGGAGGAAATGGGCGAGGCCCTGCCCGAGATCAAAAGGGTCCTGATCGACGAGAGGGACACCTTCCTCTCCGAGAAAATAAAAAACTCGCTAGGGAATAAGACCGTGGCCGTGGTGGGCGCCGGCCATGTCGCCGGGATCATCAAGGCCCTTGGTGAGGACCGTTCAGACCGGATGGAAGAGATCAATACCATCCCGCCGGTCTCCCCGGTCTGGAAAACCCTGGGCTGGTCGATACCGGCGGTGATTATCGGCTCGATAATCGCCATCGCCTTCCGCAAGGGTGGCGCTGTCGCCGGCGACAACATTATCTACTGGATCCTGGCCAACGGCATTCCTTCTTCAATTGGCGCCGTTCTGGCCCTGGCTCACCCGTTCACTATTGCCGGGGCCTTTGTCGCCGCCCCGATAACCAGCCTGACCCCGGTGATCGGGGCCGGCTACGTTACCGCTTTTCTGCAGGTGATCTTCCAGCCCCCCGTGGTCAGCGAGTTCGAATCCGCCCTCAATGACATGTCTTCCCTGACCGGCTGGTGGAAAAACAAGCTATTGAGGGTCTTCCTGGCCTTCATTCTGCCCGGGTTCGGCAGCATGATCGGCACCTGGATCGGCGGCTACGAGATCATCAAGAACTTGTTATGAAGGTGAAAGGTGAAAGGTACGAGGTGCGAGATGAAAGATGAAAGGTACGAGTCTTTGTCATCTCGAACGAATGTGAGAGATCTTTCAGATCAGCAACCACCACTAACTTTAGGCATTTATAACTTTAGACACTTTAGGCACCTTCTATTGATCATATAAAGAGTACAAAGAGATTGCTTCGTTGCTTCGCGCCTCGCAAAGACGAATTTCATGTCATCGCGAGGAGCCACAGGCGACGCGGCGATCTCTCCACACAGGAGTTGTCATATTAAAGTAGGCATGTCATCTCGAACAAATGTGAGAGATCTTTCAGATCAGTAACCACCACTAACTTTAGGCATTTATAACTTTAGGCACTTTAAGTACTTATAAGTATCAGGCACCTTCTATTGATCATGGCCGAGCCTAACAAGTCTGGTCTGATCCTGAATTAGGTTTTAACTGCTTACATAAAACATTTCCCCGGAGAGAAAAAATGGCCGCCAAGAAAAAAACAACCATCAATCCCAGACAGAAGCGATTCCTGCGAGGTCTGGGACATCACCTGCAAGTCAATGCAATGCTGGGCAAGGAAGGCTTCACCGACAAAGTTATCAAGTCCATTAACGAGGCCGTTGATGCCCATGAACTGGTCAAGGTCAGGGTCCAGGATAATTTTCCTCACGATCGCAAGGAAGCCGGCCCTATGCTTGCCGCAGAATCAGGTACCGCCCTGGTCCAGGTGATCGGCCGGACCATCCTGATCTATCGTGGCAACCCGGATCTGCCGAAAGAGCAACGTCTGGACCTGCCCAAATGAGATGAGCCACGGCTGAGACAATGAGCAGAGACGAGATATTCAAAGACGGGGCAATGAACCGAGAGTTCCAATTCGACGGAAAGGTCGCCGATGTCTTCGACGATATGCTCAACCGGTCGGTACCCTGTTACCAAATGGTGATCGAGATGATCTCCTCTCTCCTCGGCCAAACCCTAAGCCCGGGTGACCAGGTCTATGACCTGGGCTGCTCAACCGGCCAGACCCTGGTCGAACTGGCCCGGGAACTTTCCCGGCTTGATCTGAAATTCACCGGTATCGACAACTCACCGGCCATGATCAGCAAAGCCCTCCACAAAGCTGAGGTGTTCTCCCTGGCCGACCACCTGAACTTCCGGGAAGAGGATATAACCAGCGTCGATATTTCCGGCGCCGGGGCGGTGATCATGAACTACACCCTTCAGTTCATTCGCCCGGTCCAGAGGCAGGACTTCCTGACCCGGATCCACAAAAACCTGCGTCCCGGCGGGATGCTGATCATCAGCGAAAAAATCCTCTGCCAGGACCCGGAACTTAACCGGACCTATATTGACTTCTACCTTGATTTCAAGCGACAGAACGGCTACAGCGAAACCGAGATCTCCCGGAAAAGGGAGTCCCTGGAAAATGTCCTGATCCCCTTTTCGATCAAGGAGAACCAAGAGCTCCTCAAAGCGGCCGGCTTCTCTAGCGCGGAAACCTTTTTTCAATGGTTTAATTTCGCCTCGATCGTGGCGATCAAGGACTGAGCAGAACCGTTATGCGCGATTATCTGACAAGACTGAAAAGCCCGCAGCGGCAGGAAGTGGCAGACCTGTTGGCCGGCTTCGACAAGCTTGAAGGGTCCACCAAGAAAGGTATTACTCGTTATCGACTACCCTTTGAATCAGTCAGTCAGATCAGGGCCAACTACCTGGACTTCAACAACGACACGGTCACCATCGGCCGCGCCGATGAACTGACGGACCATGACCGAGAGAAGATCTACCAGGTCATGCGGAACTTCATGCCGTGGCGCAAAGGCCCTTTCAAGATCTTCGGGGTCGATATCGATGCCGAGTGGCGCAGCGAACGAAAGTGGAACCGCCTGCTACCCGCCCTCCCCGACCTCAAGGACAAGACCATCGCCGATATCGGCAGCAATAACGGCTACTACATGTTCAGAATGGCTAAATACCAGCCGGAACTGGTCCTCGGTTTCGAACCACACCTGCATCATCACTTCACATTCAAGACCCTGAACAGCTTTGCCGGCCAGCAAAACCTGCGCAGTGAAATGCTCGGGGTCGAGCAGCTTGGTCTGTTCGAAAACTTCTTTGACGTGGTTTTCATGATGGGCATCCTCTATCACCGGATATCCCCGATCGAAGTGCTGAGAGAGACTCTCAAAGCCCTGCGGCCGGGCGGCACCCTGATCGTTGAATCACAGGCCATCCCCGGAGAAGATCCAATCGCCCTGTTCCCCAAGAAGACCTACGCCAAGGTACCGGGCACCTATTTCGTCCCAACCGGGCCATGCCTGGTCAACTGGCTGCTCAGGGCCGGTTTCCAGGATGTTGACCTTTTCGACAGCCATCAGATGAACAACGATGAACAGCGCCGCACCGAATGGATGGATTTTGAGTCCTACGACAATTTCATTGACCCGACCGATCAGAGCCTGACAGTGGAAGGCTACCCGGCCCCGCTCAGGGTCTTTATCAAGGCGAGGAAGAAAGGCTAGATTGGAAAGTGCCTAAAGTTATAAGTGCCTAAAGTACTTAAAGTTAGTGGATGTTACGAATAAGGAACTGAAAATTACGAGTTGCGAACTGAAAGATGCTAGTTGCGAACTGAAAGATACTAGTTGAAGGTGTTCTGGCCGTTATTTTTTTAACCTCTGAACCCTG
>CBDVDF010000025.1:0-10719 GCA_965372675.1 uncultured Desulfobacterales bacterium | reverse complement strand
GACATTCTCGAAACGGACATTTGTCCAGGGGTGGATTGCAAAGCCGTGATCTTCCTTATATTGGTCGTTGCCGCCAACAAAGTATGAGAGTGCTGCCTCCCTGGTTGGCCTGAATTGGACCTCGGCAGCCTTGGTCGGCTTGAAAAGCACCGTGCCGGCTTCAAAGGCATACAGAGTATCAAGATGATTTTCTGCTGCTTTTACGTAGTCTCCCTTGTCGGTAAATGCTTTACCGATGGTGACTATGCCGTTTCCCCAGATTTTCTGGGCCTCTGCAATTTCTTCTGCAGTAATGGCATTTCCCATTGTTGTCTCTCCTCATAAAAAAATTTTGTGGCGGCCTATTTTAGGCTTACCTTCCTGAATGAACGAAATTTTACGCCTAATAGACATAATTTGTTTATTAAAAACAAGCGTAAAACATACAGACTTGTTGCAGGGTCTCTTCTGCTATAATATCTTTTTGGTCCCGAACAGGTGGCAGGGAACAGTGAATTGATTGTCGAAAAAACAGGGTGAAGAATGACCATTGATATCGATCATTTTCTGAATATTCTCGCAGAGGAAGTCCGTAATTATCAAGTGCCGGTGGTCGACCTGATCGCCGTCCAGACCAAGGACCCATATAAGGTCCTGATCGCCACCATCCTTTCCGCCCGCACCAAGGACGAAGTTACTGCCAAGGCGGCCAACCGCCTCTTTAAAAAAGCCCCCGATCTCTCCAGCCTGGCGCTTTTATCGGCAGCGGCCCTCGCCAAGCTGATCTATCCGGTCGGCTTTTACAAAACCAAGGCCAAGCACCTGGAGAAGCTGCCGGACGTTATGGCCGAGTTGTTCAACTCGACCATCCCCGACGAGATAGAATCACTGATTAAACTGCCGGGAGTGGGACGCAAAACCGCCAATCTGGTCGTGGCAGTGGCCTTTAAAAAACCAGCGATCTGTGTCGATACCCATGTCCACCGGATCATGAATATCTGGGGTTATGTTGAGAGCAAAACCCCGCTGGCCACAGAGATGAGCCTGCGGAAGAAGCTGCCCGAAAAGCACTGGCTGACAGTTAACTCGATCCTGGTCGCCTTCGGCCAGGGCACCTGCAAGCCGGTCCGGCCCCACTGCGACCGCTGCGTGCTGGCCGGTGCCTGCCCCAAGCTCGGCGTCACCCCGCGCCGTCTGCCGACAGACGGCAAAAAGACCAAAAATTCCAAGTCGTTAAGAATGATCTCCTGGAATGTTAACGGCCTGCGGGCGGTGGAGAAAAAAGGCTTTCTTGATCTTTTCAACGAACTTGACGCCGACCTCATGGCCCTGCAGGAGATCAAGGCCCAGCCGGAACAGTTATCTGAACAACTGCTGCAGGTCGACGGTTACCGGGTCTTCTGGCATTCGGCTGAAAAGAAGGGCTATGCCGGGGTCTGCGTCTACAGCCGCCGGGAACCTGTCCGGGTGATTTATGGTCTGGGAAATGAGGATTACGATCGAGAGGGCAGGGTGCTGACCCTGGAGTTTGAAGACTTCTACTTCATTAACACTTACTTCCCCAACGCCCAGCACGGCCTGCATCGTCTTGACTTCAAGCTTTCATTCAATAAGGCCCTACACGATTTCTGCACTGGACTGGCTGCCAATAAAGCGGTGATCATCTGCGGCGATTTCAATGTGGCCCATAAAGCGATCGATCTGGCCAACCCGAAATCAAACGAGAAAAATCCCGGCTACACCATTGAAGAACGAAACTCGATGGACTCTTTTCTGGGTAACGGTTTTGTCGATACCTTCAGGATCTTCAACCCGGAGCCGGACCAGTACACCTGGTGGAGTTATCGTTTCAACGCCCGGGCCAGGAACATCGGCTGGCGGATCGATTATTTCTGCGTCGATGGGAAAAATCGAGACCGGGTAAAAAGCTCGGTGATCAGGCCGGAGATCATCGGTTCAGACCATTGCCCGATCGAGCTGGTCTGGGAATAACCGGGGCTCAGGCCTCCTTCTGGAGGATCCCCATCAGCTTGTCAGCGTACTGCCGACTGGCCGGATCACCGGTAACTATCTCGATGGCCGCCGGTGAAGCAACCCCGAGGCCAAGTTCCACCGCCCGGGCGATCTGCCCCTGTTCGAATATCTTTCTTTCCATAATCTTGCGATTCGAACCCAGTTCCTTAAGGACCGCCAGTCCCACCGCATCTACCGCCACCCGATCGGTGCCGGCGATCATCAGGTCGGCCCGTTTCCTTTTGCCGCTCATCGGTCCGCCATCGACAAAAACCTCCATCCCGTCCATCAGGATCAGGCCCGGGGCATAGACCTGGTTGATCTCAGCGATCATCTTCCGCATGCTGAACACCGAAGCGTGCAGTTCGGTCATGTTGCGCTTGTGGGTGATACCCACTGAGTTCTTCAGAGACATAGTGAAAACCCCGCCATAACCGTGGGTCTTGAGGCAACAGGTTGAGACCACACACTCCGCCTCCAGGACCGGGCGGGCAACATCAAAACCATTGTGCCAGTGGCTGCCCTCCGGCCGTACCCTGACCCAATCCTCATCCGGCAGCTCCTCGAAGTTGATCAGGCCGAGACCATGTTCCTTGCATAATTTACCAATACCTTTATCCCTTAGAACGGCATCGGTATCCGGCGGACCGCATCTTTCGCCGATGGTGATCCTGGCGGCACCCAGCTCTTTAAGTTTATTGCTCAGAGCAATTAAAGTGTCGTTGTGGGTTGAGGCCGGGAAGGGGTCGGCGGTGTTGAAGTTTGGCTTAAGCAGGACCTTTTTACCGCGCACCGGATTTACCCCGAGAAGGTCGATAGCCTGGATCACCGCCTGGCGGCGATCACTGCTTTTGACCAGGGTTACTGTCGGATTGGTGCTGCTCTTCCTGGTTGCCGCCATCAGATCCTTAAGATCACCGGCCGTCAGAGCCAGAAGCCCCGCCGCCGAGCCTGCTACGAAATCCCGCCTGTTGATCATGACCCACCTCTGCTCAGCTAATATCAATGATCTTATATTGATTATACACAGGTGAAAAAAGGAAAGGCAAATAGCAGGAAGATTTACAGCTTGGGCGAACCGTTGACGATCATCTCGGCAATGGTCATTTTGATCCGGGATCGCGGCTTTTTCAGCGACGACAACAGCTCCCGCTCCAGCTCAGCAAGTTCCCGATAGAGCCCGGTCCGATCCACCTCAGGGACAGAAGTCCGGTTTTTGGTCAGATCCTGGCAGCGGAAACAGCCGGGAAATTCCTGTTTTCTGCCATCCGGCAAGGTGAAGGAGGAGGGGACCCCGTGCATCCGGCAGATCATCAGCCGGTGCAGGTAGAGAGAACAACGACCGTTGTCGTTAAGAGGGCACATGACCTGCGGCCGTTCACCGGCGGCCAGGCTGGTGGTGCAGGCGGCCAGATACTGCCGGGCCCGCTCCCTGATCTCCTCGAGACGACCAGGCTCCAGCTCCTGCAAGCCCTGCCAGAGATAGGCCCACTCGACCAGGGTATGATGGAGAAAAAAGCTGTCGCAACAGTTGTCCGGGCAGTCTGCACAGGTGAAAGAGAGCTCCCCGGCCACCTGGTCATAGGCCTCGGCCATCCGCTCATAAAGATCGGCTAGTTTGCCGGCCAACTCATCGGTAAGAATGTTTTCGGTCATTGGAATGTTTTCGGTTAAGGTGAAGTCTTGAAAAATTCATAACAATAATTAGAGCGAATATTACTTTATCGCCGGAAAAAAGGAAACACAGATGGACACTGAAAACCTGGCCTGCTTCAAGGCATACGACATCAGGGGCCGAATGCCGGACGAACTGGATGAAGAACTGGCCGAGCGGATCGGCCGGGCCTGTGGCGAATTCCTCCGGCCGGCCAGGATGGTGATCGGTCATGATATACGCCTATCCAGCCCGGCCCTGTCCAGGGCCCTGGCCAGGGGACTTCTCGCCTCCGGCAGTGACGTGATCGACATCGGTCTCTGCGGCACCGAAGAGGTCTACTTCGCCACCAGCCATCTTAAGGCCGACGGAGGGGTCATGGTCACTGCCAGTCATAATCCGGCTGATTACAACGGCATGAAACTGGTCATGAGTGAAGCGCGACCGATCAGCGGTGACAGCGGCCTCCGGCAGATCGAAAAGCTGGCCGCCGCCGGGGTTTTCGAGAAAACAGCCAAGGTGGGGAGTCTGAGCGAATATGACAACCGCGCCGCCTTTATCGAACACCTCCTTACCTATATAGATGTCGAGTCATTAAAGCCCCTGAAGATCGTGGTCAACGGCGGCAATGGCTGCGCCGGACCAATGCTCGATGCCCTGGCCAAACACCTGCCCTTCAAACTGATCAGGATCAATCACCAGCCGGACGGCACCTTCCCCAACGGCATCCCCAATCCGCTGCTGCCCGACAACCGAGACTCGACCTCAAAGGCCGTGCTGGAAAACGACGCTGATCTGGGCATCGCCTGGGACGGCGATTTTGACCGCTGCTTCCTGTTCGACGAGAACGGCCGTTTTATCGAAGGCTATTATATGGTCGGCCTGCTGGCCCGGGCGATCCTGGCCGACCATCCCGGCGAAAAGATCATTCACGATCCCCGCTTGGTCTGGAATACAGAAAAGATCGTCCGGGAAGCCGGTGGTACCCCGGTGATGAGCGTTACCGGTCATGCCTATATCAAGGAACGAATGCGGGAGGAAAATGCCATTTATGGCGGCGAAATGAGCGCCCACCATTATTTTCGTGATTTCAGCTACTGCGATTCGGGAATGATCCCTTGGCTGCTGGTAACTGCCATCCTAAGTAAAAACGGCCAAAAACTTTCGGAAATGGTCAATGATATGATCGTGGAATTCCCGGTCAGCGGCGAGATCAACAGCCGGGTAGAAGATCCGGACCTGGTGATCAGCAAAATAAAAGAACTTTGCGCCGGGGAAAACGGCAAGAGTAATTACACAGACGGTTTCAGTTTCGCGACCGACACCTACCGACTCAATATCCGTAAGTCCAATACAGAACCACTTCTGCGTCTCAATGTTGAAACCCGCGGCGATAGAACCTTAATGGAACGAAAGACCGCCGAGCTATTGGCAATAATAAATTCCTGACTAGGGCGAGGGATGATGGGCTGAGCTGGTAACTTTAGTTGGCACTGGCTCTGTCCAGGACCTCCCTTATTTTCCGGGCCAGCTGATCCGGGGCCAGAGGCTTGTTGACAAACATGATCCCGGGCTTCAGCACCCCTTGATGGGTGATGATGTTGTCAGTATAGCCGGACATGAACAGCACCTTTATTTCCGGATCATTGGCCATCAGCTTTTCGGCTAACTCTCGCCCGTTCATGCCGGGCATGATCACGTCCGTCAAAAGCATGTTGATTTTCTTGCCGCAGCTCTTTGCAACCTCCAGGGCTGCTTCTCCTGACGGCGCGACAAGAACCTCATACCCCAATGACTGTAGGGTGTCTTCGACAAGAACAACGATCGCTGGTTCGTCATCAACCACCAGGATCGTTTCCGATCCGCCAAGGATAGCCGGCGATTCTTTTTGGTCAAGTGGTTCAACCACCTCTTTAAACTCCGGGAAGTATATTTTGAAAGTTGTTCCTGTCCCCGGTTCACTGTAGGCAAAAATCTGCCCCTTCAGCTGTTTGACAATCCCATATACCGTGGCCAGCCCCAGGCCGGTGCCCTCTCCCCTTTTTTTGGTGGTGAAAAAGGGGTCGAAGACCTTCTCCCTGACTTCTGGTGTCATACCATGGCCAGTATCGCTGACCGAGAAAACGACGTAGGGGCCCGGTGTCATTTCGGGATGGGACCGGCAATAATCGGCATCCAAAAAAATGGAACTGGTCTCAAAGAACAGGGTGCCGCCATCGGGCATGGCATCACGGGCATTGACTGCCAGGTTCATGACAATCTGCTCCACCTGGCCCGGGTCAGCCTTGATCGTGCCGATCGAGTCTCCCAGAGTGTCTTGCATCTCAACCCTCTCACCGACCAGGCGTCCCAGCATTTTTATCATGTTGCGGATGAGCTCGTTGAGATCGATCACCTTGATTTCCATGACCTGTTTCCGGCTGAAGGCCAGTAACTGTCGGGTAAGGGCTGCCGCCTTCTCCCCGGCATTGTAAATGGATTCCAGCTGCGCCCGTAAAGGATCTTCCTCCGGCAGTTGCAGCACGGCTAATTGGCTGTAACCGATGATCGTAGTTAGATAGTTGTTGAAATCGTGGGCAACACCACTGGTCAGGCTACCGATGGCTTCAAGCTTTTGTGACTGCATAAGTTGCGATTCAAGATTTTTCTTCTCGGTTATATCTATATTGTATTCAATCACCTGGATGAGCTCACCCTTGTCATCAAAGATCGGATATCCGTAGATTTCAAAGGTTGCCACATTGCCGTCCGCATCCGAATGCAGGTGCTCGACAACTACGGGCTTTTTCGTCTTCTTGACCTCCCTGATCACACAGGGATGTTCATCGCTTGAACATGGTTGTTCGATGTGGTGGGTGAGTTGGTAGCATGTATCACTCGGTTTATAGTCGCCGAAATTTGACGCTGAATTGGCAAGTTTGATCGTGTAATCATTGACGTCGATAACATAGAAGGGATGGGTCAGGGATTCTATGGTGTTTTTGACAAAGTTCTTTTCCTTTTCAAGGTCGCCGATGGTCGTAAGGAGCTGCCCCGTCATGGTGTTAAAGGCTATGGCCAGATCACCAAGCTCATCCTTTCGTCTGGACTCCGCCATCCGCGAGAAATCTCCGCGGCTGATATTTCTGGCCGTTGCCGCTAAAGACTCGATCGGTCGGATAATTTGCCTGACTACAATAAACCATAAGGCCACGGCCCCGATCAACATCAGCAATAGAAACGACCCGAGAAGAAGAATGGCGCGGTTGATATGTTGCAACGCCTCGGTGACAGGGATTTCGGTTACAAAAAAAAGGTCCTGATTGCCAAAGTGAATTTTTGCGGCCGCGATCACCGCCTTGGAGCCCGAGATCCCCTGCATGATCTGGGGCTTGGCAGGGGAGATGAAATGAGTCTTTCTGTGGACCAGGGAACGGTTGGGATGGGCGAGCAGTTGCCCCTTCTGGTCAGTAATATATGCTGTCCCACTTTTGCCGATTTGCATGGTGGCTACCAGGTGCCGCATAAACTTCAGCGTCATCTCGGAGACAAGAACGCCTTCTAGACGCAAGCTTTGCAAATCCCTAAGCGGCATGCTTATTTTCAGCATCGGCTCGCCGGTCAGTTCGTCAAAATAGATGGGGCTGTAATAGACTTGACCTGTTGTTGCCGGGATCGTAAACTCATCGGCATCAGCCATGGTAAGCAAATCATCGGGATGAACGAGGTCTGAGTCAGAAACCCGCAACACCTCTCTGCCTTGATCATCAAGAAGCGAAATCTCGCTATAGACCGCACCATGCTGGTCATTTTTGAGCGACCGTAAAAACCTTGACAGCAGACCCCGTTGCTGGCTCAACGACAGATCAGGCAGGTAGTTGGTGTTCAACATCGAGTGAATTCTGCTCTGGTGCTCATGCAGAAAGACCGATACATCGTCAGCTGCCAGGGTTGCAAGGTTCTGCTGCAGAGACTTTATCTGGTCTTTTTCAGAAACATAATTCCACCAGGAAAGAGTTACCCCCAGGAGCAGAAGAGGAACAACAAATAAACCGATCAACGGAGTTATCAACCAGCTCCTGATGCTGTTTTTCATCGCTAATCCTTCAGGTTACCTGATTATATAATCAGCAGAGATTAAAATATTATTAGGCACCTCTATGCCGAGTTTTTTCGCGGATCGCAGGTTGATGCCAAGGTCAAACTCGGCGATCTCGGCAGGAATCTCACCGACCGGTTCACCCCTCATGACCTGTAAGGCGATACGACTTGCCTGCTTGCCAATTTTCGGGAGCTCCGGGCTGAAAGAGATCAAGGCGCCTTCCTGGCTTTTCCCTATTGCCGCCGCAGTAGGGATTTTCTTCGCATTGGCCATCTCGGCAATCTTTTGTGCATGGGTTGAAATCAGCATTGAATGGAGCATAAAAATCGCATCAACACCGGCCGGAATCGAGAGCAGCGCCTTGTCCAGTTCTGCCTCATCATTCACCTCGGCAACGGTAATGCGTATGTCGAGTGATTGGGCAATTTCCCGCAACCCATTCAAACTCTGCTGTGCCGCCTTGGTGTCAAGGCGGATGGGCACATAAATATGACTGGTGTCCGGGGCCACAGCCAGCAGCCAGTCAAGGGCTTTGGGAACACTGCCGCATATCTTCACTCCGGTGAGATCGCCGCCGGGACGTTGCATACTTTCGATAATTCCGGATTTTACCGGGTCGTGGACAGCAAAAACACAGGGAACTCCCTTGCCGGCTATGGCTTTTTTGACTTTCTTGGTGGCCGGAGTGGTGACGGAAAAAATCATATCGACCTGGCGCCGAACCATCTCCTGGATGTCAGTGGCGACTTTTTTCTTTTCTTTGCAGATTATGAAAGAGAGGGTCCAGCCTTCTTTTTCGGCGGCTTTTTGCAAGGCGTCGATAAAAGCATCATGGATCGCCACAGTGCCGGGGTTTGGATTTACCACCCCGATGGTGAACTCCTTTTTCTTTTCAGGTTCGGAAGTTTTAAAAAAGAGGATGCCAACCCCCAAAACCAAAACGACAAGCATAAGTATCCCGAGATTTTTTTTCATTCCCTTCTCCAGCGTTGACCCGTACCCGCAGATAAATGCAGGAGCACCTGGCAGGTACCAGCAACATATTGTCTTTCGAAAAACACGAAATTTACTCTCTCATTTTCAGTATATCATTATATGAACCCAATTATAACTTCATTGCTGGTCTGGGTTCATGAATCATCTTCAGCCAGTCTGATGTTTCGCCGGTTTTTATGCCACGACCCTGTTTTTCCCCGCTCTCTTTGCTTTGTATAGTTTTTCATCTGCTTTAAGTATCAGGTCTTTGGGTGACTCGGCGGTCTCCGGAAAACTTGCTACTCCAAAACTTGCCGTGACACTTAAGGTAAGGTGATTTTCCAGCTCTATTTTCAGGTGCTCGATGTGATCGCGGATCCGGTCAACAACCTCGAATGATTCTTCCCGGGAGAGTTCAGGCAGGATAAGGAGAAATTCCTCCCCGCCGTAACGCCCCAGGACATCATATTGTCGCAACTTGTCCTTAACGCCTCGGGTGAACCCCTGGAGGACCAGATCACCGATCGGATGGCCATGCTGATCGTTAATTTTTTTAAAATCGTCAATGTCGATCATGGCAATGGAAAATGTCTTGGAAAACCTCTTGCATCGATCGGTCTCCATTGCCAAAAGGTGGTTAATGTGCCTGCGGTTGAAAATATTCGTCAAGGGGTCAACGGTGGCCAGGATTACTTCTTCGGTTATATCCCGGATAATGAGCTGGATCCGCCCCTTTTCATCACTTCTTTCAATCGGCAGATAATATCCTGAGAACTCGTAAATCTTTTCATCCCGCTCAAATCGCATATCTGCAATCTTTGAGTTCTCACAGAGAAAAGAATAGATTTCCCGCCACCTCTCGAACGGGATGAGTTCGGTAATTGGTTGGTCAAGAAGATTTGTGCCGAAAACGTTTAATGCTTTTTCATTGCCCCAGATCACCAACTGTTCATCATCAAGGTCTATAAGTTCAATGAGAACTTCCGGCAGCAGGTTAAGTATCTCCTTGCTGTAGGCTAATTTCATTTTCATGAAATGGCTGTAATCACCTTTCAGGTTTCGGGCAAAATCCCTGTTCGTCAGGACACTTTCTGCCTTGCCATTTTCATCGTTCACAACAACCCGACGGATGTTCCGTTCTCTCATTTCATGAACAACCCTGATAACCGACATGTTCTCATCTGTACAGAAAACAGGGCTGGACATGTAAGGGCAAATATTTTCCTCCAACTCCACTTCATCTTTTGCGAAATTCAAAATGTCTTTTTCAGTAATAATACCGATCGCCTTACCATCTTCCAGAATCGGGACGGAACTGATTTTATGGTGCATGAATTTCTGGAGGACCTCACTTATTGATGCTGTTTTATCCACGGCAATCAGGTCTGGAAGATAACTATCGACATGTTTGATCTTCAATGAAGTCTGGTTGAATTCTTCTTCCAGGTTTTCCAGGAGCTCCTTCTGGGTTACGATCCCAAGAAAAGAACCGTCGTCGCCGATGACTATCAGTCGACGAATATTATTTTCGAGCATCAGGTTCAATGCATAGCCGATACAACGTCTCCCATTTGTATTGACAAGAGTTTTCTGGGCATGCGCATAAATACGGTCACCCAATCCTACTTTGAAATACATCATTTTAACGACATCCCGCTCGGTCAGTATTCCCACCGGTTTGTCATTATCCAAAAGAACCGCCACCCCCTTGGTGTTACGATGCATTACCTGGAGTAATTGCCTGAATGTTGCATCAATCGACAGGCACAATTCATTGATATCTACAATTTCATCGAGATGGATATGGACCTTGTCTTTGTACATTTCTCTCCCCCGGGCTCTTTCGCACCAAACCAGCCAGGTTGCAGGTAATGAAATTTTACCAGCACCCCTGCATCAGTCGTATGGCTTGCATGCTAGATGATACTATTGACAATGGTAGCGGAACCACTCAGGCCACCGCCTTTGCGCTTGGCGTAGTTGCCGCTGTTGGTGCTGTTGTGAACGTTCAGCGTCC
>CBDVDF010000024.1:0-10834 GCA_965372675.1 uncultured Desulfobacterales bacterium | reverse complement strand
CAAACTGGCCCTGAAGTCTGAAAGGGGCAATGGTCATTATGATCCGGCCGGGCGTTATGTAAAAGATAATATCTATTATGTTCATTATCGCCTGCCGCTTAAAAAAGGCACTAACAGTTTTATTCTGGCGCCGATCAGTCGCAGGATCAAAATAAAGTTCACCCCGCTGAGTTCGCTGCTCAATGTTAATTTTGACAAACCGGGCACCTACCTTTTTCATAGGAACGAGACGCTCCCTGCCGTTTGTGCCGGCTGCCACAATGACAAACTACCGGCTACCGCCAAGATCGATCGGGTCCGTTACGGTAATTTTTCCCCGGTCTGTTATTCCTGTCATAAAACGATAGCTGTTGGCTCGGAGTGGCGGCATTTCCCTTCCTCCGCCCTGCTCTGCAACTCCTGCCACCAGGCTGATCCGGGTAAGCAGCAGATAACGGTGCCTGTCGGCAGGGTTGAAAGTCTCTGTTTTGATTGTCATGTCAATGAAAACAAGTGGACTTCGATGTCCCACATCCACGGACCGGTTGGCACCGGTGACTGCACGATCTGTCATGATCCCCACGGCAGTGCCAATGAGTTTCAACTCTGGGCAAATGGTCAGGCAAGATTATGTGTGGTCTGTCATGAAGACAAGAAGAAATATCTTGATAGCGGCCAGAAACGTTTCAAAGTTCACGGGATCCTCAGTGCCCGGGGGTGTGTGGCCTGTCATAGCCCGCATGCAACCGACCACCGTTTCCAGCTGTTTGAGGAGATCAACGACCTCTGTGTCAGCTGTCATACCGGGATGCAGAACGTTACAGAGGGGCACCCGGTCCAGAAGCATCCGGTTAAAGGCAAAACGGACCCGCTGCGGGCCGGTTTTCCACTTACCTGTACCAGTTGTCATAATCCGCATGGTTCCCAGTATGATTACCTGTTGATCGGGGATGTCCGGGGTGGCCATGTTTGCCTGAAGTGTCATGACAACTCCCGGAATAAAAAACTTAAATTCTAACCTGAAGCTGCTTTTTGATCGCAGGATTCCCAAGCAGTTAACGGGGAGTTGGCAGATAGTTAAATAATATGCTTGTCTTAACTGAGAAAAAACATCTGTTGATCGGCGCCCTGCTGCTCTTCCTGGCTTTTTGTCATTGGTGCCCGGAAGCTTCAGCCGCTGAACCGGTCCCCCTGCGGCTGGTCTCTATCCTCGAGGTCGATGACCAGGGGATGAAATTCGGCTTTCCCCATAGTGTTCACTATGATCGCTTTCACGATGAGACTTATCTGATCAGTTCCACCGGTCGGATCACGGTCTACGACAATAAGTTCTTTCCGCAGCTTTCTTTTGGCCCGGGCCGGGGCCTGGTTAATCCGCGGGGTATAACCTTTGATGCCGAGGGCAATATTTATGTCTGCCACGGTCTGAGAGATTCTCCTGTTGCCACCCCGAGGCTGACGGTCCTGAGTCCCGCTTTTTTCCCTGTCCGCGAGATCATTTTTGCCGATATCCCTGAACTTGCCAGCTTTCAACCTCAACGGGTGGCCGTGGCGGCAGACGGTAAGATCTATCTTTCCGGTTCATACGACCAGGACATGGCCGGGGTTATGGTTCTCGACAAGGAGGGACGTTTTTTGCGGAGGCTGGCGCCCGAGGACCGGGTTAATATGCCCAGGAAGCGCCTGCTTGCAGAAAAAGCGCAAAAAGAATTGTTTGGCAAGAAGGCCGCTCAGGAAGGAGACGAGGCCCAAGAGGAGCAGCTAGATAAAGAAGATCATGCTTCGGAAGAAGTTCAGGCCCCGGAAGGATTGCCGGCCGGCTTGAAGCCGACCAGCTCGGGACGCGACCAGGAAGTGATAAGGAAAGACCAGGACTGGCCGGTCTATATCTCCGATGTCGTTATTGACCAGAACGGCCGGATCTACCTGCTGAGCCGTGAAGTCAGCCATGTCTACGTATATAATGAAAAGGAAGAGTTTCTTTTCAAGTTCGGAGAGAAGGGTGGCGCTGACCGCAAGTTGTCCAACCCGGTCTCGATGGCGGTGGACTATGAACGAAGGATCATTTACGTTTGCGATTATATGCGGCATACCATCCTCTCTTATGACTATGACACAGGTCGCTTCATCTTTGAACTGGGGGGCCGGGGCACCAGTCCCCTCTGGTTTAATTTTCCGAACAGTATGGAAGTAGACAACCAGGGGCGCTTGATCGTCTCGGATCTCTTCAACCGGCGCGTCCAGGTCATGGATCCGAATATGCAGGCCAGGCGGCCGATCGTGCCGCCGCAGATCGCTGCGGTAGAAAAGCCGGTCGCTCCTGAACAGCAGGCCCAGGTTGAGCCGGTCGCGGCGCCGGTCCCGGATCCCGATGCGGTCCCGGAAATTGCCGCTGCGGCGGTTGAACAGCCGCCGGTAGTTGCACCTCCCCCGGTTGCAGCGCCGCCGTCGGTCGCGGCCATGGCTCCTCCGCCTGTCTTGGCGGGAGTCCCCGCGGCGCCGATGCAGTTGGCCGGACTAGCAGAGGCGGTTGTTGTTGCCCCGGAGTCCCCCCTGCAGCTGGTCCCCGAGAGGCCGGTCGCTGAACTGGCGCCGGTGCTGACCAAGAAAGTGGTTGCCCCGCCCAAACGGATCAGGCCGACCCGGCTTAAAAAGGTGGCGGCGCCGACGCCGCCAGCACCGCCGGTCGCCGCACCGTTGGCAACCGTTGCCCCGACCCTGATCCCGGAAAAGATCCCGCCGCCTGAGATAAAAGTGGTTCCGGTTAAGGATGCCCGGGTCAGCAATCCCGAAGCCGCTGGACCGTGGGCCAGGATCATAAAACTGCCGGCCGCCCTCGGTGTTTACGGGCCGGTCGCTGCCCTGATGGGCATTGGCAGCTGGCTTTTATACCAGAATCGCTGAGGGACAGTTTGCTCAAAAAACATCTTGACCTTTGAATGAACGCTGTGTTAATTCTATTTGGTACTGGCTGTAAAAGTGTAAGTTTTGTTGTGTTTACGGACAGTGGGAAATTTTTGCTGCTTTGAGGGAGTTTTGAAGTAGCTGAATTAAGGGGAAGGGCTCCGGAGGATCGGGGTCGATTTTTTCTCATAAACATGTAAGGAGGAAAGAGAATGTTGAACAAAAAATTAGTCCTTGGTGGTCTGGTTGCAGGTGCATTCCTGCTGCCGCTGACCGCAAATGCCGGTGTTGTCAATGGACCTTGTGTCAACTGTCACACCATGCATGACAGCCAGGACGGCGCCTCTCTGGGTGGTCCTAATGGTCAGCTGCTGCTCGGCACCGGCTGTATCACCTGCCATGCCCATGGTTCTGACAACGATAATGCAGGTCTTGCTACGACCGGTATCCCGGCGCCGCAGGTAAACAGTGGCGGTGCTAATCCGCTGGCTGGTGGTTATTTTGACGCTGCCGGTACCGATGCCCAGCAGCATAACGTTGCCGGCATCGTGCCGCTCGCTGACGTTGCCTTGACTACTGTAGCCCCCGGTGGTGCTGATCTCGGCGGGATGATCACCTGTGCTAACTGCCATGGTGGCGTCGGTGGCCATCACGGTACCGGTGATGCCTCTGCTGCCCGTAGTGGTACTACTTCTACCGATACCTACCGGATGCTTTACCGTGGTGCTACCGGTGTTGCAGTTGGTGCTGGTAGTCTTACCTATGGCGTTAACGATGCTTCGATCAGTCTTTATGAGACCGGCACCACTGACAACATCAATGCCTTTTGCGCTGAATGTCATGGTCTGTTCCATAGCACCGCTAACCAGGGTACTCAGCTTACCGCTTGGGTCAGGCATCCGACCGACTGGAGTCTCACCGAGGCTGATGTGTTGAACCCGGCAACTCTGGTTGCTAACTACGGTGCCCTTACCGCTGCCCAGGAGAGGGTTCTGCCGTTGGGTAACAATGGTGTGCAGACCGATGATCTGATGTGTATCACCTGTCATCGTCCGCATGGTTCCGGTATGGATGATGCACTCCGTTATGCCTATGGCGTTGGTAACAACGAGGCCGGCGATGCTACTGCCGACTTTGGTTGTGAGTCCTGTCATGGCGTGAAGTAAGCACTTTCGATCAGGCCGTTATCGTACGGCCGGTTTAATAAGGTGTTTTTTAAGCGGCAACCCTCCGGGGTTGCCGCTTTTTTTTATCTGGCCCGCCAGACCCCTCTGTCGCCTCCGAAGTCCCCTTTCTGCTTGACAATCTAGGGCTGTGCCGTTAGTTTTCTTCTTTGAGTTGCTAAGGTGGGGGTAATCTCAGGTTGCCGTTCCCTGCAGGCAATTTGGAACAACGATTGAGCATATATCGCTGGTCAGCTGTGCTGCTATGGGGAGGCACTTTGCCGGCGCTGCAGAGTTAAAAGAGAAAGGAGATAAATGATGAGAAGAGAGGGTGGTTGGCAAAACCTACTTCGGCGGAGCGGTGTTTTTATCGGGGTTTTTCTGGTGGCGTCTATGGCTGTCCAGGCCCAGGCGGCTCTCCGGGTTGTCTCGCCTCCGGATGGGGTCTGGGTCTCGCAATCAAAACTTTTTCTGGCTGGCACTGCGCCGGCAGCGGCCGGTTCGGTCAAGATCTCCGGCGTCAGCGGCGGTGGTAAGATCAAGATCCAGGCCGGCGGGGTTTTCGGGACCGCCATCTCCCTAGACCGCGGCATGAACACGATCAGATTGGAAGCCGGGGCCGAGAAGCTGCAGGTCAAGGTTTTCTACACCCCTGATGCCAGGAAGAAAGCGCCCCCGAAAGGCTTTAAGCGTTTCTATGTGCACAGCAAGCCGGGCGAATTGAACTGCCAGGAATGCCACCGCTTCAGAAAAGGGGTTTACGATTTCAAACGGCTCGTTCCGGCCCGCTCCAACTGTACGACCAAATGTCACCAGGATAAAGGTAAGGCCAAGTATGTTCATGGTCCGGTCGGGGCTGGCATTTGTATTTCCTGCCACAGTCCGCATGGTACCGTGAATCCCAGCTTTGTACCCAGAGAGGGAGGGGACCTCTGTACGATCTGTCACCAGGGCCGTAAAGAGGAATTTGAGCAGAATGTTATTCATTCGCCCGTGGAAGAAGGTTGCTCAGATTGTCATAATCCCCATGAATCTCCTAATCGCTACCAGTTGAAGGGCGAGGGCGGCTCAGTCAGCAGTCTTTGTTTTACCTGTCATGAGGAAGGGATCTTTATGAAGGAGAACAAGCATGGCCCGGTTGAAGAGGGTGATTGCATTGCCTGTCATCGACCTCATTCCTCTGCGAATGCCTCGTTATTGATCGCCACCCCGGAGGGAGGGGCGCTCTGTTTTGAATGCCATGAGGACCGCAAGGAAGATTTCACGATGGAATATCTGCATGCCCCGGCCGAAGAGGATTGTGCCGAGTGCCATGATCCGCACAGTGCCAAGGCGGAATATATGTTGAAGGAATCCGGCGGAGCCCTCTGTGCGATGTGCCACGAGGATTACAATCCGGAGATCTACGAGGCAATTAACAACGCCAAGACCAAGCATCCGCCGGTCAGTGACGGTGAGTGTGTCAAATGTCATCGGCCCCATTCTTCAAGTTATGCCTCGTTACTGAATGAGTCGATGGAGAGTCTATGTCTTTCCTGCCATGCTGATCTGAGCGATATAATCGCCGAGAGCAAGAATCGCCATGGTCCGGTTCAGACCGGGGACTGCGCAGCCTGTCATAATGTGCACGGTTCCGAATATGCCAAGTTGCTGGCCCGCTTCTACCCGTTGAATTTCTACAGCGAGTATGACGTCAAAAAGTATGACCTCTGCTTCGGCTGTCATAACAAGGATATAGCCAAGACCAGGAACACTGAAACCCTGACCAACTTCAGGGACGGCAGCCGTAACCTGCATTTTTTACATGTCAATATGAAAAAAGGCAGGACCTGTACGGCCTGTCATGATGCCCATGCCAGTAACCAGGCCAAGCATATCAGGTACGAGGTGCCGTTCGGGGCCTGGAGTTATCCGATCAATATAACCAAGACCGCCACCGGTGGGTCCTGTGTGGTCGGCTGTCATGCGCCCAAGAAGTATGACCGCAAGAAGCCGGTCATAAGCTCACGTCGCTAGACTTTTACTGCTTCGGGTGGCGTCTTTTATGGCGTCGCCCGTTTGTCTCAGGGGGGATAAGGCAGGGTGGGTCGGCTTGTTTTTTTAGACAGGGCCGCAGCACTTTGATTGCCTGATCCGGGGAAGAAAGAATATCCATGTCAGAAATTATTGCCAGACATCTGGGTCGGACGGCTGTTGCCGTCCTCCTCCTGTTATGGGCCTTGCCGCTCCAGACCGCCCAGGCCGGTTGGTCTTATTCCGGTCTCTGGGAGGTTGAGGAGGATAACGTCGGCGACATGTTGCAGACTTACCGGCAGACCGTTTCAGCCTCGGCCGGCCAGGATGTTACGCCGATATTTTCCCTCGAGGAGTATATCCGGCACGGTTTTTACTGGAAAGAACAGGATACCAGTCGGGAGACTGTTTCGCCGGGGATGACGGCGATATTGCATAATGAGCTGTTCGCCCTTGACCTGTCCGCTTCAACCCTCCAGACCCTGAGTGAGGCCTCAAGGCTGCATGATAATGAGCTCCTGGAGCTTAATCTGGCCAGTCAGTGGCAAAGGGACTGGTGGCCCAATCTGATCGCGATGGTCGGACAGAGCAGCACCTACGACACCCTCAGTGCCGGTACTGCTGGCCACAGTGACCGTAGTGAATCCAGTCTGAACGGTCAGCTTGACTGGAACCTGCGCCGGGCTTTCCTCTACTACAACTACCGCTGGAGCAAGTTCACCGATAACACTACGAACCGGGAGGATGTCCTTGATTCTCACCTGGCCAGTCTCAAGGCCAGCGAGTCTTTCTGGGGTAATCGGCTGCGGGTGTCGTTTAACCAGGAATTTACCCAGGATACCTATGAACATGAAACAGGTCCTTCCGGCGGCGTCTTCCAGCAGCCTGTCAGTCGGGCCCGTATCGGTACGGATCTTACCCCGGCTGATCTGGTTGATATTGCGGATGTCGATGTGCCGGCGATCAGGGACGGACTGACCGGCCCGATCCCGGCCGCCGTGGTGGCCTACAATGTTGCCCCGCCGGCTACTTTTAATAATATCTGGATAACGGTTAGTGGCCTGCAGGTCAACCTGATCTATATATATACCCAGACCGATCTCACTCCTTCCCTGCCGGTCGCCAGCAACTGGACGCTTTTTTCCAATAATGCTCCGTCGATCACCCCCTGGCTGCCGGTCCCGATCGGCCCTGTCAATTACGATCCGCTCCGGCAGCGTTACGTGATCGCATTATCGAACCCGGCGACGGTTGGAGAACTGAAAGTTGTTTTCGATAATATTTCGGCCACCACGATGGATATAACCGAGATCCAGGTATTCAGGAGTGTCACAGGGGCCGGAGGCACACTCCTGCCGGATACGGAACTGACCACCTCCCGGACCCGTTTGAACCTCGATGCGGTCCTCAGTAAAACAGTAAAGTTTAAATACAGCTTGGCCCTGCATAACGAAGAGGCTGACCAGAGTTACCAGCGGGAGTCGATGACCAATAATGCCACCCTGGAATATCTTGCCAGTGACCGGACCTTACGGACCGTTCTGACGGTCGGTGACAACCGGAGTGATGTTCAGGGGCAGGGCGAGGTGGCCAATACAAGTTATGGGGTCCAAGTCGGCAAAGATTTCCTGCCCACCCTGCACGGTAGTTTGAATGTCTCGAGGACCGAATACCTGGCCTTGGGGGTCGATACCCTGGAAACCGACCGCTTTGGTCTTTACCTGGGTGCGCAACTTTATCCAGACCTTGAGGCTTCCCTGGAGTTTGAGTATGGCCTGGCCACCAATCTTCTGACCGGCACAGAGACCGAGACATCCCAGGTTGACTGGGATCTTACCTCCAGACTGAAACCGAACATGAGTCTGTCGTGGACCGAGACTTTCCTGACCAGCGAAACAGCTACCAGCAGTGAGGAGACCCTGACATCGATCCTCCATATAAGCTGGCAGCCCTCCGCTTTTCTGGCCCTCAGCAGTGTCGGCCGTTTTGATGACCTGAAAGATGACCCTGATAAATGGCGGGTGACCGCCAACATGACAATGGGTATCGGCCTCGGCATGCTCCTTGATGTCGAATATCAGCATTATTATGATCAGATCAACGTTCAGAGCGGCCGGACCTCGTTGCGCTGGACCCTGAGTAAATATATGTATTTCCGGACTGGCTTTGATTATATTCAACGGGAAAATCTGCCTGATAACCATGTCAAATTCTTCAGTGAACTGCATGTTAATTTCGGGGTGAATTGAGTCTTGTAAAAGTGGAGATCTAAGTTACTGTCAGACTTGGTGCTTTTTTTATGATCCGGAGCAGGCTGGTTTTTTACTGACTTCCGGATCCTGAATACGGACTGTCTGACTTAACTGTTGCAGGAGTTGTTCTCCTGCAGAGCCGTGGAGGCAAAAAGATCAACTGGTAAGGTAAAGGACAGGGGGGGCGTCAGAATGGATGTCCCCTGGATCAATAATTTATAAAAAGGAGTTTGAGGGATGAAGAAGCTCTCTCTTGTAATGAGTATGTTGTTGCTGGTATTGGTGGGCGGCTGTAGTGGCAAGTTCACCAGTGAAGAGTATGTCAGGGATGATGTGGACTTCGCTGCGGTTCAGCGTATCGCCGTCCTGCCAATGCAGAACTTCACTAACGACCAGTTTGCCCATGAACGGGCCAGAAACATTGCCATAACCCAGCTTCTGGCCCTTCAGGTCGCTGATGTGGTGGATCGGGGGATCGTAGACAGTGTTATGACCGAAGAGGTAATTGATCCCCGGCAACCCATCGATATTATCAACCTCAAGCGCCTCGGCCAGCGCTTGAACGTTCAGGCTTTCCTGCTGGGTTCGGTTGATATGGTCGATAATAAAAAAACCGGCTCGGTGGATTATCCGCAGCTGGCGATCACTTTCAGGCTGGTTGAAGCGCAGTCGTCGATAGTGATCTGGCAGAGCAGTGCTCGCTGGACTTCTGAGACGATCACCGGTCGGATATTCGGGATCTCCCCGACCGACAGTTTCCATGTCAACATCCAGCTTATCCGCAATATGATGAGAAGTCTGGCTAAAAATTAGTAAGATATGGTATACTCAACAAGTTGATCTTGTTTTTATTTCAGCCATTATTTTGTCTGTTGCCGGAGATGATCAATCCGGCAGCCGGTTTGGATGTCATGGGGGGCGTTGGGAATAGTCCATGTGGTGCAAAGCTTTCATAATATTATGCCTGGTCAGCTTTTCTTATGCCTCTCCGGCTAAGGCTCTGACCCTGGCTATATTCCCTATCGAGGACCTGAGCCAGGGGCAGAACGGGGTCAATGCTGAGTTGACGGACTATCTCGCCTGGGACATGACGAATGATCGGGGCTTTGATGTTATTGCCAACGAAACAATTCTGGCCTTTATGGCCCGGAACAGGCTCCGGCAACTCGGTTTTATGGACACCAAGCAAATTGTTCTGGCCAAGGAGGAGATGGGGGCCGACATGGTGTTGTTCGGCACGATGTCCCTGCGCCAAGAGTCGTTGTCGCCCTCTCTGGGGCTGACCCTTTATCTGGTCAGGACCAACGATACCAGGACCATCTGGACCGGCAGCGGCGGCTTAAGTGGTCAGGATATCGTTAATTTACTCGCTATCGGTGAAGAAGAGGATCGCCAGGGTTTGTTGCCCCGGCTGGCCCAGGATGTGCTGAAGACCTGGCCGACCGAGCTTGATTTCGTTTCAAAGGAGCAGCACGCACTTGAGATAGAAAAGATCGAACTTTCCCCTACCCATGTCCGTCGTGGTGACAAGGTGGTTTGCAAAGTGGGCCTTCGTACCAGTTGGGCCGAGGAGGATATGCCGAGGGTTTTCTTCAAGGCCTCGGGAAGGGTCTATATGGCCGAACAGTCAAAAGACGGCTACTCCTTCCAGAGCGATTGGCTGGTCGCTGACCGGGACGGTCGTTATCCGGTCACCATGGTGATAAACTGGCCTTCAGGCCACAAGAAGGTGGCTTTCCTGGGGGCCTATGTCGTTGACAGTACTCCGCCCAGGGTTGTTCTTGATTTGAAAGGAGTTCAGCTCCAGGGCACCGTGGCTTTTCGTGACAAGGTCATAATCATTCCAAGAATGCTTCGTCGTGAGCCGGTGGCGCGCTGGAAACTTACCGTTGAGGATGAGAATGGCGAAGAGCAGATGAGCTATACCGGTTACGGTCAGATGCCGAGACGCTTTGTCTGGGATGGTAAAAAGAGTAGCGGTTGGCCGGTTGAGGAAGGTCTTTATCGGGTCTCTCTGAAAGTCTGGGACCGGGCTGAAAATATGGGGATTACCTCGCAACCGGTAGCCGTTGCCCGAACTCCACCTTCAATGGTCCTGGAGGCCAAGAACCGCGGTCGTGAGATGATAGTCGACTTGAGTCACGAAGGGAAAGTGCCGATCGCCTTCTGGCGGATGGAAATGCGTTCTTCGAACGGGGAACTTATCAAGGTTGCGGAAGGTTCTGACTTGCCGATCCGCATGGATGTGGGAATGCCAAACAAGCTGATCAAGGTGGCGGATGGTTTGCGACCGCCTTCCGCAGAGGGGAACTTCATCAGGGTTGCTGAAGACCAGGACGGCAAGCTGATCAGGGTCGCTGAAGACCGGGACGGGAACCTCATCACGGTGGATGACGGCCGGGGCGGAAGGCTGATCAAAGTTGCTGAAGGAGAGAGGGGGAGACTGATCAGGGTCGCTGAAGACCAGGAAGGCAAGCTCGTCAGGGTCGCTGAAGAACAGTATGGCAAGCTCATCAGGGTTGC
>CBDVDF010000023.1:0-10955 GCA_965372675.1 uncultured Desulfobacterales bacterium | reverse complement strand
GAACGGGCCGGTCGTAACCCGGCCTCGCGTTCACGAAGCTTGTGACGAACTGGCGATGCCGGTATCAGAAACCTAGGAGTTTGTCGGACGCGCGATCCTGTCAAGGCGCGTCGAACCTTCGATCATCGGCATCTCCTTCTTCCGGGTCATAGACGTAACCACATGGGCATTCATATTTATCCATTTCTTCTCCTCCTTAACTATGTTTGCTTAAATATTCAGCAACACCCTCGGCTGTCGGTTTCATCGCTTCTTCACCGGGCTTCCAGTTTGCCGGACATACTTCGCCATATTTTTCGGTGAACTGCAAGGCATCGAGAATGCGGATCGCCTCTTCAACACTCCGGCCCAGCGCCAGATCATTAATCAACTGGTGGCGGACAATCCCTTCCTTGTCGATCAGGAAAAGCCCCCGCAAGGCAATACCATCGGGCAGGAGGACGCCATAATTTTCAGAGATCGACTTATCAAGGTCGGCCACCAGGGGAAAACCGATATTGCCGATCCCGCCAGTCTGCACCGAAGTGTTCTTCCAGGCCAGATGGGTGTAGTGCGAATCAACCGACACCCCGAGAACCTGACAGTTCCTCTCTTTGAATTCATCCAAAGCCTTGTCAAAAGCCAGGATCTCAGATGGGCAGACAAAGGTGAAATCGAGGGGGTAGAAAAACAATAAAACATATTTCCCCCTGTATGATGAAAGACTCAATTCTTCAAAAGCCCCGTTCGCCATAACAGCCTGGGCTTTGAAATCAGGGGCCTCCCTGGTAACCAGAACACTCATTTACATTCCTCCATTTAAAGATAGTTTTATTCGTTTTTCTCGGGCCGGGGGCCATCCCAGCGACCGGTCCGGCAATGCGCTGCCTTTTCCTCCTCCGCTTTTTTGCGAAGCTTGTAGGCACAATCCTGCAGGACTCCGTACAGAAGTCGACAACCGTCATCTTCAGCAGCACCCTGCCCGTCGTCGGCCAGGATGATCATCTCCCGGGACAGTTCCAATACTCTTTTGATACACTCGTTATACTGCTTCATAGTTATTATCTTATGGCAATCACCATGCCATTGTGAAATTTCTTTTTTATTTTTTTATAAATTCAATATTTACGAGGGGTTACAGTAAAAACCGTTTCTATCTTTCCAACCAAAAATTCACTCCGGACTGTCCCAACACCAACAAAACGAGACACACGCGACCTCTATCTCGCCAACCACTTCGCACCACACGCCCTAGCATGCCAAAGGGCCAGCAAGGAGCCCCCCCCTCAATGTCTCGCCAAGAGACAGCTGGGACACATGAGACAGGAGAGACACGGGTAAATGGAATTGCCGGAGAAGTTGGCCAGAAAAGAGACAATGTGGTGACCAGCTATTCAACAACAGCTCGACCGGTTCTTTTTCAGCAAGAGACCTGGCCCTCGCAAAACAAGACCAGAACACTCCATCACAACCAACACCAACCCCCGCCAAACAATAAAATAGAGCTTTTAGTTGTCAGGAACAAATGCCATCAAGCCAAAATACCTTGTGTTTTCAGGCCGTTATGTGAGATATTGGAAAGTGGGGCAAAGTGTCAACAACCTATATAACAGTAAAGAGTTTCACTAAGACGTTGTATTGGCGTACATATTCAAACAACAGGAGCTAGTGATGTATAAAAAAGCAATCTTTTTGATCTTTATCACAGTCTGTCTTTTCCTCCCCAATTCGGCTCTGGCCAAACCCCAGATAGCTATCGACATGGTTTCTGAAAAAGAAATTGTTGAACTTATCGACGGCAAGGAGGTCAAGAGAATAGTGCCTACGACTGAGGTCGAACCCGGCCAAGTCCTGATCTTCACCCTGAAATATTCCAACAAAGGTGACGAGGCGGCCACCAATGTGATGATCAAAAACCCCATTCCAAAGGATACGGTCTACCTGGTCGACAGCGCCAGCGGCAAAGCACCGACATTTTCAATTGACGGAGGCAAGAGTTTCAAGAAGCCTAGTTTGCTCACCTACGAGCTGAAAACAAATGACGGGAAAACGATTCAAAAAGCAGCATCCCCGGATCAGTACACCGATATCCGCTGGGTAATACCCGAAGTCATTCCCGGTGGAACCGGCAAGGTAAGCTTCCAGGTAAAAGTTAACTAAAAACTCATCAGGAGATCTGAACTACATGGAAAAACATAATCG
Organism: uncultured Desulfobacterales bacterium; assembly: GCA_965372675.1. GTDB lineage: Bacteria > Desulfobacterota > Desulfobulbia > Desulfobulbales > JAGXFP01 > JAGXFP01. Next base: position 8,774 of record CBDVDF010000023.1, on the reverse strand, counting down.
ATCAACCAAACAAATTCTTAGCAGCAAAGTACTCAAAACATTTACCACAACCAGGGACGGCCCGATCCTGACCTGGCGCAAAAAGCGCCTCAGGCTTCTTTCCCGGGCGGGACCAGCGCCACCCGGCACAGGAGACGCAAAACCCCATTTTTTCAGATGGGCCAATGGTCCGCCATCAGGCCCGTTTCAAACCATAAAAACAGAAACAGAACATAGAAAACCAAAACAAGAGGTAAGCATCATGAGAATCACAAGAAACAAAGCATCGGGCCTGATATCCAGAGCCCTCGGTTTGGCATTGGCCTTCGGCCTGAGCCTCACCCTCTTCGCCGGCACAGCTACCGCCATTACAGGTGGTGGTGCCACCATCCTGAACGTCGCTACAGTTGACTATCAGGACGCTTCAGCAACAGGTAGCTTTCAAGCCACCTCCTCGGCCAGTGTCACTGTTGGGCTGATAGCCGCACCACCAGTCCTCTCGACACCTGCTGACCAAGCCATAGCCTCAGCAACGACCGCCACTTATTCCTATACGGTCACAGCCACTGCCAACGGAGTGGATACGTATGACATAACAACTCCGATCTCAGCACAGGTTGATCTAGGCGGTACCGGGGCAGCAGCTCCCTCGGGCGCTACAATCACCTTGGGTGCTTCGGTTATTCTCTCCAACACTGCTACCACCATTGATATTCCGGCGGGAAGCGGCACCAACTTTGTGGCCGGCACCACCGTCCTAGTTGTTGGCGGGACAGACTATCTGGTAAATACGATCGTCGGAGATATCCCTCCATCTCATACTAACAATCTAGGTGCTTATACAACTGCGGGGGTAACCACCAACGAGACCCCGATCACCATAACCCTGGTAGCTAATCCTGCGCCTGGTTCTAATGTTGCTCCCGCTTTTGGCGTTGACGCTTTTCAGGCAACTGTCGCCGGAGAACAGGCTACTTTCACGGTCGCTGTTGACGGTACGGTCCTGGCTCCCGCCATCGCCGGTACAGCGACAGTCGATACCAATGTGGCATCCCAGACCGATGGTGCCCAAGACGACACCCATCAGACTATTACAACCTTTCAGGACAATTTCGTTTCTATCGAAAAACTAGTCCAGAATACCGCTAGTCCAGGTTTTGCAGCAACGGCAACCGGCGTAACAGGAGACACCCTGGAATATCAGATCACCATGAACAACACCAGCGCTGCTAACGCGACCAGTGTTTTTCTAACCGATCCACTTCCTGCCTACACCAACTATGTCCCTGGCTCTACTCGACTGAACGGAATAACCGTTAACGGAGATGGGGCAGCATCACCACTTTTCGCTGCTCCCGGGCTGGCAATTGATGATGATGGTGGACGAGGTGCCGGTGTTGTCGCAACCGGAATTATCGGTGGCCTCAGCAGTGCTGTGGTTACTTTCCAGGTTACCATCCAGTAAACCATGCACCTGTTCTTCTCAAGCATACGGCGGTTGGCAGACCGCGGCCTTACGGCCTCGGTCGCCACTGCTGAGCTGTGCCTGCAGAAAGCAGTGCCTAAAGCGATGCCGACGGGCTTAATCCCGTCGGCTATCGCCTCTGTCCATTTACGTCAAAAAGTGGCCAGAGTCGATGGGTCCTCTTCGGGGAACATTGCCAAACAAGCTTTTATTTTATGTCTTTTAGGTATCACCCTCCTGTCTCAAGTTATGACCACTAGTCAGGCCTATGCCCTGGTAATCACCAATACCGCTTCGATCAGTTCCAGTTTCGGAACTGCCTCCGATTCGGCCTTTGTCACCACCCCGACCGGTACTTCTTCGTCCGTCGAATTTCTTCGCTATATTCCAGGAGCTCCTACTGTTCCGGTTCCCCAGGCCAGGTACAGTGACGACGGAACTGGCACAGGACTCTTTGCGCCCACCAATCCGGTCACCGACATGTTCGGTGCTCCCATTGCTCTGCCCGGTCCGGTCGATCTGCAACCTGCAACTACCTATCTGGCAGGAGAACCCATCTTTATCCGCCTGACCGACCTTGACCAGAATAACGACCCACTGGTGGCCGAGACCATTCTGGTGGTTCTGACCTCTCTTAACGGCGGCGACACCATTATGCTCGAGTTGACTGAAGACTCCCCGAATTCAGGATCTTTTGTCGGGGCTGTCCGGTCAACCCCTCTACCCTCCCTCCCGAACGACATAATTCTTACCGTCGCCGGTTTTTCTGAAACTGTTACGGTTAACTATGTGGATGTGGCCGACCCTCTTGATATCAGCAGCCAGAACATCAACATCCTCCCTGCCTCTGCCGGACTGTTCATTGCCAAGCAGGCCTCAAAGGATTCGGTCGCAATTGGCGAACATCTCCTGTACCGCCTGTCCCTGAGCAACAGCAGCCCGGCTCCCCTGGCCGCAACCGTTGTCACCGACACTCTGCCTAATGGTTTCCGTTATGTGACTGGCTCAACGACTCTGGTCGGGTTGCCTGTTCCTGATCCAACTATCTCGCCAGACGGCCGCACCCTGACTTTCACTGTAGGGGCGATCGGTGTTGGTGCGACCCTTGACCTTCGTTATATGACTACAGTGTCTGCAGCAGTAAAAACCGGCGTGGCGATCAATACTGCTCTTGGAACCGCTGGTGGTGGTATCGTTTCAAACACCGCCGTGGCCCAGGTGAGAGTAGAATCTGACCTGATGGGCGGCAAGGCTCATATCGCTGGCCGGGTCCTTTATGGTAACTGCGAACCTGGCCCAGCCGGTCGCGGCTCTCTCTCCCTGAGGCTACAAAGCACTGCTAACCGTGATCAGGTGGAGTACAAGGCAACCCTTAAGGCAGAGAAAGTAGCCGTCAACGATGCAAGTATCATTGTCACTCTTCCTGAAGTTCTCGAATATATTCCCGGCAGTGCCTCTTCACCTGACCTCAGTCTTGCTGAACCTTCTTTAGACAAAGATCAACTGGTGTTCAAGGTTGGAGCCCTGGATGCAGATTCTCTTGCAACCATCACTTTTAAGACAAAAGCGAAACTTAATATTTATGGTGAATTTACCACCCGGGCATTCACTGAATTCAAGACCGCTTACTCTCTTGAAACCTTGGGAGATATAAATTTAAGGACCCCGATAGCCACCAACCAGGTCAAGGACTACTCCCGGGTTATTCGACCCCGTTTTGACACCTTGTCAGCAGAACTGAAAGAGTCGGACAAAAAAGAGCTTGATCAAATGGCCCAGAACCTGAAGGGGCAGGAGATCAAGCGGATCCATCTTGTCGGACATGCAGATATTCGCCCGATCCGGGGCCGCTCCCGGTCGCTCTTCGCAGACAATGACATCCTGTCAATGGCCAGGGCCAGATCTGTTGCCCGTTATCTCAGAAACGCCCTTGGTCTCGGTTCTGACCAGATCGAGATCGCCGGCCTGGGCACCAACAAACAGGTTTACTACAGCGAATGGCTGGCCGGCACCAAGCTTAGTGAAAAGGAGCAGTGGCAAAAGAACAGGAGAGTAGAGGTTCTGGTCGAACTGGAAACCCAGAGCATGCAGACCAGGTTTCTGCTGCCCAAGAACGACAGTGGGGAAAAAACAACCGGAACCCAGGGATTGCCTGGCGAAATGTCCGCCCCGGATCTGAGCCTGGATAAAGAAGGTATTGCCAGCGTCCGCCTCTTTATGGAAGACGGCCGTTATATCGATACGGATGAAAAAGGGCTGTATCATTTTGAAGGGCTTCAACCGGGAACTCATGTAGTACAGGTTGACACGGACAGCCTTCCTGATCACCTGGAAATATACCAGTGCGAAAACAATACAAGGTTCGCCTCCTCCCCATATTCCCGCTTTGTCGATATTCAAGGGGGAAGTCTCTGGCGCTCCGACTTCTACGTACGCCACAAAGAACCGGTCTTGGATAATGGTGAAGTAGGTCTACGGTTGACCAGCAATCTTGCTGGCGACAACATAAATTTTACTGCCCGGATAAGCGGCCAGGAGATAGCCCTGAAAGGGCGCTATCTGGCTATCGTTCTTCCTGATGAGTTCTCCTTCGTTAAAGGCAGTGCCGCTTTAAACGGAACAGGGATAGCTGACCCTCTGCCCAGCAACGATGAACTTGTCTTCGATCTCGGGGCTACCCCCGCTAATGAATGGTCAGCAAAACTTGATTTCCAGGCCCGACTGACCAGTTTCTTTGAGGGAGAGTATCCTACTTTGGCCACCCTGCGCGTCACAACAACTGACGACAACACCCATACCACCCGGGTTGTAGAAAATACTATTTTAACTCAGTCCATAACCGACAGGAGGATGGTCTTCAGGGCCCTGTACAACAAAGCTGACACTCTTCTTTCCGACAACGATGAGCAACAACTTCAAGGAATGATCGATTACCTGCGGGGTAAGAATATCAAGCGTATCGATGTTGTTGGCCACACCGATAACACCTCACCTGAACCCGGGCAGGTTGACAATTACGAGCTGTCCCGAACAAGGGCGGAATTTGTCGGCAGGATCCTCGCCGAGACCCTGGGCCTCCATACCCAGCAACTGTCTATATCCGGCAAGGGACCTGATGAACCGACCAACAGCAACAACACTGCCTCCGGTCGCCAGTTCAACCGGCGCCTTGAGGTCTTCGTGACCGTGGCTGACGACAAGATGCCGAAGATGATCCGGGTCGCCGGTGGCGACAGCGGGTTAACAACCAACAAGATAGTCGCCAGAATGCGCTATCCTGTTGATCCAGAGGCCAACAAGAAAGCAACCCAACCGGTCAATGCTTTTCCTGAAGGGATTATCTCGCTCACTGAGAGCCAGAGAATTGCCGAACGGATCAGGGGTATCCGAATCACTCTTGACTCTCGCTTGCAACCGGAACTGGCAGTTAACGGGGAAATTATACCCAGGCAACGGATCGGCTTCAGCAAACCACTGGATGATGGCCGTACTCTTTACAGCTACATCGGCGTAGACCTTGGTGATCCGGGCGCCCACAACATCACCTTGCGAGGAGTCGGACCCTTCGGCAACACCCGTTATGAGCAGAATGTATCGTATATTCGCACCGGAGATATCGCCGGCATCAAGGTCATAGACACCTCGGGTAATATCGGAGATGGCAAAACTCCGATATCCATCCGTATCCAGTTGTTCGATGAACAAGGCGAGCCGATCAATGCCAATGCCGAGCTTGAACTTAAAGACGGGGACCTCTTTCCTTTCAAGGGCACAGGACACCAGCTTCCCGAACTGAAAGAATCTCCCAGAACAGTCTCTGTGGCAGCAGATGGCACAGTAAGGTTTTCTCCGGTAAGCACCAGTGGCAGCCATAGCGTTACCCTGGGATACGGTGATCTTGCAACTGATATCCAGGTATACGTGGGCCCCGCCTATCGTGAATGGATCATGGTCGGCCTGGCAGAAGGAATAGCCGGCTATAATGAGGTTTCCGGAAACATCCAGAACTTAGAATCCGCTGATATTGAAGAAGACTATTACGACGATGGGCGCCTTGCCTTTTATGCCAAAGGCAAGGTTTTAGGCAAATATCTTCTGACCGCCGCTTTTGACAGCGAAAAGGAAAGGGAGGAGGATGAAAACGGTCTTTTCGGCACCATTGATCCCGACAAGTATTACACCCTCTACGGTGACAACACGGCAGTCCAGTACGATGCAACAAGTAAGGAAAAAATATACTTCAAGCTGGAAAGTGACCGCTTTTATGCGATGTTTGGTGATTACAACACCGGCCTTACCGTAACCGAACTCTCCCGCTACAGTCGCAGCCTGACCGGTGCCAAAACAGAGTATCATGGCGAGAAGATTAAAGTTACTGCCTTCGCTGCCGAAACCAACCATGCTTTTATCAAGGATGAGATCCCCGGTGACGGTACCTCCGGCCTGTATCATCTATCCAACTCCGATATCCTGCTGAACAGTGAAAAGGTCACGATTGAAATCCGGGATCGCTTCCATAGCGAGAACATCATCGAGTCACGCCAGTTGACTCGCTATATCGACTACACCCTTGATCCCATCTCTGGAACGATCTATTTCCGGGAACCGATCTATAGTCGTGACGCAGATTTTAACCCGATATACATCGTTGCCGAATACGAAACAGACACTGCCAGCAGCCGGGAAATTACTGCCGGCGGGCGGATCGCAGTCAAGGCTTCAGAGAATGGCCCGGAGCTGGGATTGTCTTTGATCAGTGAGGGGACCCAGGGGGCGGAAGCTGACCTGCAAGGGGTTGACCTGACATACAACATTACCGGCAACACCTCCCTGAAAGCCGAGGCCGCCAGCACTACCAACAGCAGCAGCGGCAGCGATGTAACCGGAAACGCCTACCTGGCCGAAGTCACTCACCGCAGCAAGATGTTTGACGGCAAAGCCTATTACCGTGAACAGGAGGGTAGTTTTGGCCTGGGTCAGCAGAATAACAGCGAAACAGACACCTTGAAGTTCGGTATCGATGGTTGGTATCGGCTTAGCGACGAGCTGTCAACCGGCGGAGAGATCCTCCATCAGGAAGACACAGGTACTTCTTCTTCAAGGGATATGATCAGTGCACTACTGGAATACAAGGATGAGAAAACCACTTACACCGGTGGACTTCGCCATGCCACTGATGAAAACAGCTCCGGGCTTACTTACGAGTCAACTCTACTGACCGCTTCGGCCCGTAGTTCTTTCCTGGAAAACCGGCTCGATCTTTATAGCAGTGCCGAACTGGCTATTTCTGATGATGCCAATTCTGACTATCCAAACCGACTGATATTCGGTGGCGAATACGCCATTACTGCTGCGGCAAGCATCTTCGCTGCCCAGGAACTTACTTATGGTGACAACCAGGATAGCCAGACCACCCGCCTGGGCATCAAGGGAACCCCGTGGCACGGCGCCGCTTTCCGCTCCAGCCTTAACGATCAGCGAGGTGAATTCGGCCCCCGGACCTTCGCCAACATGGGCCTGACCCAAAAAATACAGGTCAATGACAACATTAGTGCTGATCTTGGCCTGGAAAGAAGCGAAACTATCCGCCACCCCGGCGACACTCCTCTTAACCCCAATGTTCCACCGGCCTCGGGAGCGATCACTGATGATTTTACAGCTGTTTCGGCGGGACTCACCTGGAAAGAAACTCTCTGGTCAGCAACCGGCCGCGCCGAATATCGCGATGGCGAACAGGAAGACAAAATGTCACTGTTGTGCGGTTTATATCGAGAACATCGACCAGGATTCGGTATAGCTTCCAGCCTCAAACATTTTGACAGCGAACATTCATCCGGGACCTCCAGCACCGATACAGAGCTTGAACTTTCAGTAGCCTGGCGACCGGTTGACAGCCAGTGGCTCATTCTCGAAAAAGCACAACTGGAAGACTATGAAGAAGAATATCTTGGCAATACCATTACGACCAAAAAGTATATCAACAACCTGAACGTCAATTATCTCTTTGATCGCCGTAACCAATTGGCTTTTGCCCATGGCATCAAGTCGGTGACCGACAGTTTCAACTCTCTTGAACTGGACAGCATCACCCAGTTCCTGGGCATTGAATACCGGCACGACATCAATACCAAGTGGGATATCGGTGTACAGGCTGCCACCATGTTCACCGATGCCAGCGACAGCAGCACATACTCTTACGGCCTTTCCGCCGGCCACAGTTTCGCGAAAAACATCTGGTTGTCTCTCGGGTTCAACTTCAGCGGCTTTAACGATGATGATTTTACTGCTGCGGATTACACTGCCGATGGCGCATATATGAAATTCCGGGTCAAGTTTGACCAGAACACGGTCCGGGAACTTCTGGCCTGGTGGGAAAAATGACAATGGCTAACCTGGGAAACATAAAAATGGATCGTCGTGTGAATAATATTTATCGACTGCTCAAATCCTCGGCCGCCCTGCTGCTGTTAGTCGCTGCAGCACTCCTGCTCAAACCAGCCTCAGCCTTCGCTTGGCCCACCGACTCCCAGTGGATTCCCCTCCTGAAAGGCGGAGCTGTTCTACAGGACGATGAAGGAGACGCCAACGGTGAAAGAAATGTTGTGCCAAACGACGGCAGCAGCCCGGCCGCTTATTTATTCAACGACGGCACCTACCTTAACTACCGGATCCGTCTGGATGACGACCCCAGCGGTACGGGAGGGCAGGGCTTGCTAAGGCCGTACGGCTGGGGATTCGAGATAGATATCGATCAAAATCCCGATGACTATGAGTGGCTGGTCATGTGTGACGGCATATCCTCGCCTGAAGTTATCACCCTGGGAGAAAACACCGACAAAACAGGGATTGGAGATCCATCCGACAGGGCTGAGAACATTGTGGCATCATATCCTCTTTCCGGGAATTACAGGATAATTCAAGCCCCTACCAACACAAACGGCGATCCTGATTATTTCCTTGATTTCAGACTGCCCTATGATGTTTTCAAAGCACAGACCGGCATCACCGACAATACCTTGATCCGTTATTTCATCGGCACATCAAACCAGGCCACCACCCTGAGCGCTGACCTGGTGAACGGCAGCACCCCCAATGCCAGCTCCACCCTCTACAATATGGCTTCCGACTACACCACCCCTCTCGGAATTATCCCTCCTTCCATGATCTTTTACGATAGCACGGTCCGCTTTGTCGACAACATAGACGGATTCAATGACAAAGAGGTGGCCGCTGCCGGGTACACCTTCTATATAGGTGTTGATGTTCTCGAACAGACATCGGATGTCAACCCTGGCCAAACAATAATAGTATCACTTGTTTCCGCCGGCAC
>CBDVDF010000022.1:0-11066 GCA_965372675.1 uncultured Desulfobacterales bacterium | reverse complement strand
CAGATACTTGCGCCCCGAGACCCGGGCCTCTCTCTCCTGGTGATGGGTTACCAGGGGATAAGTAGCAAGAGAAAGCATCTCATAGAAGAGATAAAGGGTGAACAGGTTGGCGGAAAAAGCAACCCCGATCGTCGCTGAAAGAGCCACCGCAAAAAAAGCAAAATAGCGGGTCTGGGAATGTTCAACCAAACCACGCATATAACCGATCGAATAGGCCGAGGTAGCCAACCATAAGGTCGAGGCAACCAGGGCAAAAAGCATCCCGAAGGCATCAACCCGGAAAGCTATCTCCAGACCGGGCAACACTTCGCAAAGTGAATACTCAATAACCTTGCCATCAAGGATCACCCCGAGCATCGAGACCACCAAGGCAAACTTGATCAGGCCAGCCGCAAAGGTAACTCCCTCCCGGAGATTGCGCCGCCGTTGCCCAGCCAAAACGATCAGCGGCACAGCGGCAAGGGAAACAACTGCTGCCAATAAGGGTTTTATAGATGTAATTGTTTCGAGCATTTTTTAGAGACCCTCAGGCACGGCATACTGGATGACAGTTGAGACGATATCTCCAGCATAGATCCCGACCACGACCAGGCTGATCGCAACCAGAACCAACGGTGCCAACATCGACATAGGCGCCTCGTTAATCCCCTGCTCTTCTGGTTCTTCAAAATAACCGATCTCGATGATCCGGAAAAAGAGTACCGCGTTAACCAGGCTGGAAAAAAGCAGGGCGACAACAAACTCCCAGTGCGCGCTCTGGATGCCACCGAGGATCAGGTACCATTTACTGAAAAACCCGGCCGTCGGCGGGACCCCGATCATCGACAAGGCCCCAACCATAAAAGCGGTCATGGTCACCGGCATCTTCCGGAAAACCCCCTTCAGGTCACTGAGCTGCTGGCCACCAACCTTATAAATTATCGCTCCGGCGGCCATGAACAGGCACAGGGTCATCAGGGCATCGTTCAGGATGTGCAAAATAGCACCGGTTATCCCGTACTCATTGGCCAGCCAGGCCCCACCGACCATGTAGCCGACTTCGGCGACGATCAGGTAGGTAAGCATTTTCTTGAAATCTTTCTGGGCCAGAGCAAGTAGAGAACCACTGATTATGGCGATAACCGCCAGCCAGACGATCGCGTTGGCCAGATGCAATTGCTGGTAAACATAGGCCGGGGAAAAGATCGAAAACATCACCCGCAACATGATATAAACGGAAACCTTGGTCATCAGTGGCGCGATCAGACAGCTGGTAGCGGTTGGTGCATAGGTGTAACTATTGGGCAACCAGGTGTGCAGCGGGAAAAATGCCATCTTGGCCCAGACCCCGACCATGATCAGGATAAAGGCGACCAGGATCGCCCGGGAATTATAGATATCGGGCAGGATTACGGCCAGATCCGCCATATTGAGCGAACCGGTCATGATATATAGATGGCCAACCCCGAGCAAATACAAACTGGCACCGATCGTGCCTATCATCAGATAGTTGAAACTGGCGTGCAAAGCCCGAGGCTGCCCGATGGTTATCAGGGCATAGGTGGTCAGAGCTGATATTTCCAGAAGAACATAAAGATTGAAAGCATCGCCGGTGATGGTCATGCCCAGCAGGCCGGTTACCAATAACAGGAAAAGGGTATAAAAAAGATTGACCCGCCGCGGCAGTTCCTCTTCGACGCTGTTTTTTGAAAATACAGCAACCAGAAGGGCCACTGAAGTGATCACCACCAAAACCAGAGCATTGAGGTGATCGACCACATATTCGATACCCATCGGCGGAGCCCAGCCCCCGAGCCGATAGCTGATGGTCCCGCTGTCGATCACCTGGCCAAGGGTAGCAAAAGATGCCCAGCAGGAGCCGATCAAAGCCAGGACCGTCAGCGGTTGACAGAGGCGTTGATTATAGCAGCCAACAATACATACCACGAAGGCACTGAGCAACGGAATGACAATGATCAGGGCAGGGATTTGGCCACCGTCAATCATTTATTTTCTCCAAAATCTCGTCTTCCTGGAGAGTATTGTATTCAGTATAGATACGCAGGGCGATTGCCAACGCCACCCCGAGGGTTCCCACCGAGACGACAATAGCAGTGAGCATCAAAACATGCGGCAGAGGGTTTACATAATTTGCGGCATTAATAGCCTGGTAGACTTCCGCCCCATGGCCATGCTCGATAATCGGGATGGTGCCGCCGCGTTTAGCGCCAATAGAAACATAGAAAACAATGATGCCGGTCTGGAAGATCCCCATACCAATAATTTTTTTGATCAGGTTGTTCTTGGCCAACATTGCATAAAGGCCGACCATCATGATCAAGGCATATATCCAGTAATTGTATTTGGTTAACAGAAATTCCATTTTACAGGCCTTTCTCGTAGGTGCCGTTCGAGGCTATATTGTTGTAGAGGACCATGACGATCACCATAACGGTCAGGGCCACCCCGATCTCAACCCCGAGCATAGCATGGGAGCGAGCAGCTATCTCATCGGTCGCCGGCAAAATCCGGTGCAGGATCGAGTAATCAAGAAAATTAGCCCCCAGAAACAGGCAGAGAAAACCGATCCCCGCATAGATCAGGATCCCTGTGTTGGCCAGCAACAGAGCAGCTTTTTCATTGATGCGACCCAGTACCATCTTCAGGTCATAGCTGATCGCCAGCAAGATAAAGGAAGCCCCGAGGATTACGCCGCCCTGAAAGCCCCCCCCCGGACTGTGGTGGCCATGGGCGATGACATACAGGGCAAAGAGTTGCATGAAAGGAACGATCAATCTGGCAATAAAACGAATGATCGTATCGTCATAGGCCTTGTGGATAGAAGCAGCTTTCTCCCGGACCGGACCGGCAGTTCGACAACCACCAAGCCGTAGAATGATCAACACCGCCAAGCCGGCAGTAAGGACAACGGCGGTTTCAAACATGGTGTCAAAGCTCCGGTAATCGGCCAAAACAGAGGTGACGATATTCGGGACCGAAGTTTCTTCAATGGTCTTGGTAATAAAGTGCGGAGAAAGGTGGGTCGATGCCGGTGAAGTAGGATCAGCCCAATCAGGGAAATCAGTCGAGGCATAAAACAACACTCCACCCATCATCCCTGATGCCAACAAACCAATACCCTTATAGAGCATCCGCCCGGATACCCGGGACTTAACCTGGCGGGATGAGCGATGTACCGCGGCAAAAAACAAGACCGTACTGACCCCGGCCCCGACCGCGGCTTCAGTAAAAGCGACATCGACAGCACCCATCTCGGTCCACAACAGGCACATCAGAAAACTGTAAACTCCGAAGACCACAGCCGCCCCGAGGAGATCTTTTACCGAGATGGCAAAGACCCCGCAAATAACGATCAACGAGAGGATCAGAAAATCAAACTGCCAGATCATCTTCTTCCTCCTCCCCATTAATTTTTTTGACCCAGGGTTTTATCTCCGATTCATAACCGGCATCAATAATGGCATGGGTTGCAGTAGGACTGGCCAAAAAGATGAAGACCAGAATAAACAGGATCTTGATGGCAACCAGAATGTTCCCGCCAGAAAGATGCTGCAGGTGGTAGACCGCCAAGCCCAAAAGGATCAACAAAGAAGACAGGGTATCACCCTTACCGGCGGCATGCATCCTGGTATAAAAATCCGGGAACCTCAACACCCCGATGGTTGTAGAAAAAAAGAAAAACAGGCCACTGGCTATCAGGAGCATGGTCAGATAATTGATCATTTTTTAGGCCACCTTTTCGGGATGTGATACAGGATACCGTAACCCTCGGCCTTAATGTTTTTATGGTTGGTTAAATAGCGGGAAGCAGCAATGGTAACAATGAAATTCAACATCGCATAGGCCAGGGCGATATCTACGAACATATCGACCCGTCGATAGATCGTCCCGATAATGATCAGCAGGACCGTGGTCTTGGTGCCAATAATATTGGCTCCCATCAGACGGTCGATAATAGTCGGCCCGGCTACGGTCCGATAGAGGGCCAGCAGCATGAAAAGACAAAGGCAGACCCCGGAGTAGATAAAAAAACTGCTCATTCCCTTTCCTCCGTAAAGATCCGGGCGATCCGATCTTCCATTTCACCGGGCAGGCCACTGGCCACCTTGTCACTCAGGGCATGGACGGTATAAACATCACCCTCCACCCGAACCGTGATGGTTCCGGGTGTCAAAGTGATGGAGTTGGCCAGAGTTACCCTTGCCGCGTCACTTTTAAGCCTGGTTTTGAAGTTCACTATCCGGGGGGTGATCTTTTTTCTCATCGCCGGATGCAAAGACAACCAGGTGACATGCAGAGTGGACAGAACGATCTCTTTCAAGACCCAGGGGATATAAAGAATAAAACGCCAGGCTTCGAGCAGGCGACCCTTTCTGGTGCGATCAATGAACAGGAGATCAGACGACATCCAGGTCACGAGCAAACTGGAGATGACTCCAAGGGTCAGGTGGAAAAGATCAAACTTGCCTGACATCAGCAACCAGAAGCCGAACATTAATATAAAGGTATAAATAAAGTGCATCAGTTAAATAAACACCCGGATAGTTAGTCTATTACTTAGTGAATATAACTCTCAGGACCTGATCTGGATCGTCCATTAAAATCCCAATAAAATCTACGCACTCAAGTTAAGCAAATTTTTTCATTAAAAACCACTATTACTGGCGGGGTACTTAACCTTCTGGAGCTGAAGATTTTTCCCAGAAACGCACGCTCCCGGATGAAAGTTTATTCTTCCCCTGACTCAGGCTCCAGGAATTTAAGGAAACAGGCGGCTGAGATCCCGGCGGAGGCGAAGATCATACACATGACCATGATCTGATATCTGGCGGCGATCAGAGGAGAGATGCCGGACAGGATCTGACCGGTCATCATCCCCGGCAGAGACACCAGTCCCACCGCCAGCAAGGCATTGGTTTTCGGGATCAGCGAAGCCCGTAAAGCAATACTCCTGGCCTCCTCGTATTGCACATCCCGACCCAGTTCCGCGAACAGCCGTTCCGCCGCCAGGCTGACGCTGTTCATCGCATTGGCAAAGATCATCCCGGCCAGCGGGATCAGGTAGCGAGGCCAGTACCACGGATCAAGACCAAGGACTCCCTGGGTGATCAGCAGCAAGGTTATACCGCCGCCCAGCGCAATGGCATATAGGGCTTTTTTATACAGCCGGCGACGGCGACTTTTTATGGTTCGCAGGGCGATCCAGCTTGAAGTACAGAGCATGACCAGCAGAACGGCCAGCACGACCCAGGCACTGTCGGACTCAAAAATAAAGATCAGAAAATAACCGATCAGCAGCAGCTGAACCAGCATCCTGAAAACGGCATAGAGAGTGTGACTCCCTTCCGTCGTCCATTTATAAAGGATCCCCGCCACCACAAAAACAGGGATAAAGGCCAGGGCTAAGTTGGCAAAGGGGATGATCTCTACGGAGTCAGTCATGAGAAGTTTACCTTATATGTGGGGCATCAACGATTAGGATGTTTTTGCCAGATTAATCGGCTCCGGCAACAATATCATATCCCCGGATAAATTCGCTTCGATAAATTTGTCAGAACAGCCTGGCTGATTTGAATAGTTTGATCCTATCTTGACAATCAGGGTTTTAAGTCCGAAGTTTCAACAGGACACGCCCAAGCCAGCGGAGTTTCAAGTAATCTCGCATTTCCAGCTGGCTGATTTCCACTTGACAGGTATATAGCAGAGCAGTAAATATGCCGTACCTTAAATGCAAAAATGTTTCAGATTGCAACATTTTTACAATAAAAATTCGTTAATTTTATACAATTAATACCTTTAGGAGACCCAATATGATTACCAAAATTTTTCCTTTCCTAGACTGGTTTAAGGATTATGGCGGCGGTAAGTTTAAGATTGACCTTTTGGCCGGTATCACCGTGGCCATGGTCCTCATCCCCCAATCAATGGCCTATGCTCAGCTTGCCGGCCTGCCAGCCTATTACGGCCTGTATGCCGCCTTCCTGCCGCCGATGGTGGCGGCCCTGTTCGGTTCCAGTCGGCAGTTGGCTACCGGCCCGGTGGCGGTAGTTTCCTTAATGTCCGCCGCCTCCCTGGAGCCTCTGGCCACCGCCGGATCTCCTGAATTTATCGCCTATTCCATTGTTTTGGCCTTGGTAGTAGGTGTCTTCCAGTTTTCCCTGGGTGTGTTGCGCTTGGGGATGGTGGTAAATTTCCTTTCCCACCCTGTTATTAACGGCTTTACCAACGCGGCGGCGATCATCATTGCCTCTTCCCAGTTCTCCAAATTCTTTGGGGTTTATGTCGATAAAGCGCCCCATCATTATGAGACTATGGGCAGAGTTGCTAAAGCTGCAATGGATTTCACCCACATTCCCACCCTGATGTATGGTGTTGGGGCGGTGGCTATTATGATGGTCTTGAAGAAGGTCAATCCGCGTATTCCCAATGTTCTGGTGGCTGTGGCTGTTACGACGATTATTTCCATTGCCACTGGTTTTAACAATGATGCCTTTGTTGATGTGAGCAAGGTGCAATTGCCTGGTTTGCACCAGAAGATCGAGGTATTCAATCACGCTGTAACTGAGATCGAAACCATTGGTAGTAAGCGTGCTGCCCTTGGTGATGCGGTAGATGAGCTGAAGAAGAAAGAGAGCAGCAGTGCTCATGGCGCCTCCATTGAGCTGATCAAACTTGAGTCTGAAGTGCTGGTCCTCACCGCCCAGATGGATGAAGCCAAATATAACGCCCATGTATCCCGGAAAGAGTTGCGGGGGATGAAATTTGAGGCCGTAAAAACCGGTGAAGGCGACGATGCCCAACATACTTTCTATCCCAAGGATGCGATTGCTGAGGTTGAAACAGATGGTGGCACGTGGCGTTTGAAGGTTGGCAATAAGGTGCTTAATTCCGCTAACCTGAAAATGATGGGTGGTGGCGCTATTGTTGGTGATATCCCTAAAGGATTGACCTTTGCTATGCCTGGCACGGTTAAAGATTCTGAAACTGGCGAAAAGACCGGCCAGAGTATGTTGAGCATGAAAACCTTCATGAAGCTGTTCCCAATTGCCATTATCATTTCTCTGCTCGGTTTTATGGAAGCTATTGCCATCGCCAAGGCCCTGGCTGCCAAAACAGGTCAGAAGCTTGATCCCAACCAGGAACTAATTGGTCAGGGTCTGGCTAATATGTGCGGTGCTTTTGGTGGTTCTTACGCGGTTTCCGGTTCCTTCTCCCGTTCAGCGGTCAACCTGCAGGCTGGGGCGGTTTCCGGTATCTCTTCGGTGGTCACCTCTCTGATGGTTGTCCTCACTCTGTTCTTTTTCACCCCCCTCCTCTATAATCTCCCCCAGGCCACCCTGGCGGCAGTAATCATGATGGCGGTTATCGGCCTGGTTAACGTCAAGGGCTTTGCCCATGCCTGGAAGGCCCAGTGGTATGATGGCGCCATTGCCATCTTCAGTTTTCTGGTCACCTTATATTATGCCCCGCATCTCGACAAAGGCATCATCGTCGGTGTAGCCCTGTCGATGGCGGTTTTCCTCTACAAATCGATGCGACCGGTAGTGGCCAGCCTCTCCCTGAACGAAGACAAAGTTCTCAAGAGCGCCGAGCATTTCCGCCTCAAGGGCTGCAGTCATATTTCGGTGGTTCGTTTTGATGGCGCCCTCTTCTTTGCCAATGCCAGCTATCTTGATGAGCAGGTCGCCAAATTCCGGACCGAGCAGCCTGATCTCCGTTATATCCTCCTTGACGCCAAAGGCATCAACGACATGGATGCTTCCGGCGAAGAGGCCCTGTCCATGATAGTTGACCGGCTCCGTAGCGCTAAACTGGGCTTTGCAATGAGCGGCGTTAAGGGCCAGGTAATGGCGGTTATGGAGAGAACCCATCTGCTGGACAAGATCGGCATGGAGAACATCTATGCCACCACCGAGGACGCGGTTACCAAGATCGTTGCCAAGGTTCACGAGCACACCGATCTGCCCGCGGAAGGTTGCAAGAATTGTCCGCTGACCCAGTTCATTCCGAACGCGGCAAGTTGATTTAACCAAAGATTTAAGTAACTAGTTTTTACAAAAGGAGGACACGGGCAATTGCCTTTGTCCTCCTTTTTTTGTCCAATGCATGGTGTTGAATCTCTTGACAACTCCTTTTGCGCGAAAACAAAAACTCCTGTATGGTCGCAACATGTGTGCCCACCAAGAACTACACTATGGTGGTTATTGTCAAGAATGCAGTAGCCATCACGCTCTACCTGTGCAACCTGCAATGAAGGCCGCGACCAGCCTCTTGGCGGGATTAGAGGATAATAGCCTCCTATCACCATTAACCGCAGAGACTCTCTTTGGCAAAGCCAGGGGGAAAATGTTTGGGGTCATGCTGGCTCAAAACACAACTGGCGAGCAGCAGATCATTAAGGCCTTTTCAGGCCAACTCAATGGTGAATGGCTCATACCAGGCTGGGTTCCGCCCCTGTTTGACGTCAACCATTTCAATGATATAAACACCCCGGAAGAGAAACGAGTCAAGGCTCTCAGTAAGCAAATCAACAACACTGACTGCAAAGATGAACAGCGAGCTCTCAAAATTGAACGCCGGGCCCGTTGCCGGACCCTGATGATAGACATCCATCGTTTGTACCTTCTCCACAATTTCAGGGGAGAACAACGTCCCATGGCCAGTTTTTTCCATGCAAAAAAGGGGATGCCGACAGGTGCAGGAGATTGTTGTGCGCCGAAGCTCATCCATCATGCCCTGCAACAGGAACTCATCCCCATCGGCATGGCAGAATTTTATTTTGGCCGGGAAAACAGGTCCAAAACCAAGCATCATGGCCATTTTTACTCCTCCTGCGATTCAGGATGTGCACCAATTTTGGGATTTATGCTATGTGGCTTAGAAGGGCTGAGGGGCCAAATAAGGCCAGACAGAAAAAAGGGGGGGCAAGTCTTGAATGAGAGCCTACATCTTGCCATGCCGCAGGATTGAGATCAACAACCAGAACCCCATAAAAGCTGCGACCACGAAACCGGTGAGGCCGATGATCGGGATCTCATGCCATTGGGGGGGAATGTCGGCGAGGACAATAAGGGAAGAGGCGACGATCAGGGAGGCCAGGACAATGGCAAAGGCAATGCGATTGCTGATCCGGTCATGGATAAAGAACATCTTCTCCAGGCCCTTGTGCTCGAATTCAATTTTTATCTTGCCTTCCCGGGCCTGTTTGAGAATCGCTCGAACCTCCCCCGGAGTTTCCTTGAGCAGACCAAGAAACTCGGTGCCAACCTCAATAACTTCACCAGCAAGCCGTTTTGGGTTCAGGCGGCTGAGCTGAATGCGGCGGATAAAGGGCTCGGCATACTTGACGATCTCAAACTCAGGATCCAACCTCAGGCCAACGCCTTCAACCGAACTTAAGGCCTTGATCAACAAAAAGAACTCGGGCTTCAGTTGGATGCCATATTTTGCGACTATGTCTAAAAGCTGCAACAACAATTTCCCTACTTCTAAATGCTGCAGGGATTGATAGAGATGGCGATCCATAAACTCAGCCAAATCACGATCAAGTTCGTTTCTGTCGGGGTCTTCCCGGAAATTGGTGATCTTGAGCAGGGCATTACCGGCTTTTCGCTCATCCCGCTGCACTACAGCAACGATTAAATCGGTGAAGTCTTCCTGGTCCTTCTTGCTTATCCGGCCCATCATACCGAAATCGAGATAACAGATAATATTATTCGGCAGAAAGAAGATGTTGCCGGGATGCGGGTCGGCGTGAAAAAAGCCATGCTCAAAAACCTGTTTCAGGATCAACAAGGCGCCGCGCTTGGCCAGAAGCTGCAGGTCATACTCTTCCTGGTCACGGAGGAGATCGATCTCGGAGGCCTTGATGCCATCGATATACTCCATGGTCAGGAGACGTTCGGTGGTTAATTCATGAAAAACCTTAGGAACGTAAATTGTTTCATCGGTCAGGAACAAACCGGCAAAACGGTCAATATGCGCCGCCTCGGTGAAATAGTCAATTTCCTTTTCAATGGTCCGGGCAAATTCCTCGACGATCCTGGTCGGCCGGAGTGCTTCAACTTCGGTCAGGTGGTTCTCCATTAAAGAGGCGAGGTGGAGCATGATCTCAATGTCCACTTCAATAATTTCACGAATCCCCGGACGCTGGACCTTTACCACGACCTCCTCGCCACTTTTGAGCAGAGCCCGATGAACCTGACCGATGGAGCCTGCAGCCAGAGGGGTTTGATCAAAACTCAAGAAGAGATCTTCGGGGAATTTGCCGGTTTCCGCCTGGACGATCTCCTTGACTTCTTCATAGGAGAAAGGGGGGACCTCATCCTGTAATTTAGCAAGTTCCTGAACATATTCGAGCGGTACCAGGTCCGGCCGGGTTGAAAGGAGCTGGCCGAGCTTGATAAAGGTGGGCCCGAGTTCTTCCAGGGCCATTCGGCCCCGCTCCGCCCTGGTGAATTTTTCTATCTGATCCCGCCGTTTTCTGGAGATCAGTTGCAGGCCGATTTCAATATATTGTTCTATTCTCAGGAGCTCGATAAAATCCTGAAAGCCGTATTTGAAAAAAATACGGAGGATCTGCTGATAACGATCAAGGTGGCGGTAGGTGCGGCTTATTACCCCGATCTTGCGGATGCTGAGCTTTAACATCTACTTTTTGCTCTCCAGGGCCTTGACAGTCTTTGCCAATTTCTTCAACTGTTTTTCTACCTTCAACAACGCGTCACTGCTGACCAGGTTCAACTTTTTCAGACTTTCCTGTACCAGTTTCTCAGTCTTGGCTTCCATTTCTTTCTTGGCTTTTTCGGACTTAGTGGTCAGTTCCTCCAACAATTCTTTACCCTCTTTTTCAGAGAGCTTGCCCTTTTCAATGAGCTCTTTGCCAAGTTCTTCGATCTTGTCTTTGGTCAAAGAAGCCATCCCCACACCGGTAAACATAATTTTTTTGAGCAGATCAATCATTGCCTTCCTCCTTCTTTTTTTAAGGGCAGAGTACAATAGTAATGTGACATCTTTACTATCTCATAATAAGGAGGCCAAGGGCAAATGCCCTTGGCCTCCTTTTT